>CAXUIS010000051.1:0-24209 GCA_964250915.1 uncultured Ktedonobacteraceae bacterium
TAGCTAAACAAGTATATCTTTTTGAAAGGAATTTTTATGCTCAACGATCCCGTTCTTGTTGATGATTGGCATGTGGTAGCGCATATATCAGATATTGAGGAAGGAAAGCTGCTTGCAGTGCGCTTGCTAGAAGAGGATATCGTTTTGTGGCGTGTTGGTGACAGAGTACATGCATGGCGTGACATCTGTCTTCATCGTGGGACAAAGCTTTCACTTGGCAAAGTTGAGAATTGTACGCTTATCTGTCCGTATCATGGCTGGACGTATGACGAGGATGGACAATGTATTCGCTTTCCCGCTCACCCTCTACAAAAGCCTCCTACAACAGCGCACGCAATCACTTATCAGGTTCGGGAGAAATACGACTGGATTTGGATAACACTGGGCAATCCCTCGCATGATATTCCTACATTTCCACAGTGGGATGATGCAACGTTTCGTAAGGTTCATTGCGGTCCATATGCTATCAATGCAAATGGGCCAAGAGTGGTAGAGAATTTTCTGGACGTGACACACTTCCCGTTTGTGCATCAAGGGTTGTTAGGGGACCCAGAGCATGCGGAACTCTCAGACTATACTACTGAGACGACAGAGGCAGGTATAACCGCGAAGGATATTAGTGTTTGGCAACCTGACCCAGATGGTACAGGTAAGGGAGCAAGAATAAGCTACACATATACGGTTATGCGTCCGTTGACGGCTTCCTTTGTGAAGTCTTCGGGTGGCCCTCGTTTTGCGATGTACTTTACCGTTACACCTGTCGCGGAACGACGCTCGATTGCATGGACCTATGTAGCGATGGATTATGGGGATAGCAGCGATGAGCAAGTCAGGACATTTGAGGATGAAATTACCTATCAAGACATTCCAATTGTGGAATCGCAAAGACCTGAGCTTTTACCACTTGACTTACAAGCCGAACTGCATCTTCGCTCTGATCGAACTGCAATTGCCTATCGTAAGTGGCTCAGAGAATTAGGTCTCGGTTTCGGAACCGCTTGAGTAGAGCACGTCTTTGTGCTGAAACGACGGAAATCAACGTCATCGATTTCTTGTTACTACCGAAGTCACAGCAAGACTAGCGTAGTCTGAGCTGTACGCTTCTCTTGACATTTCTACTCTAAAACCTTTTCACGCGAGTTGTTATTCAGTTCAATTCGTCGCAAGATGAGATAAGCAATACCGGCGAACACGAAGCCAAGCTCGAAGCCAATATCTGTACCGAGCCGTGCCGCGATAGGGCCAGTGAAGAGCAGTTGTGAAGCACCAAGATAGACGCCTACGAGACCAATTGCCATAGACACAATAGCAGCCCAACCAATAGGGAGTCGGCTACGTGTGTTCCAATCGTCTACATTGTAGCGTCCATGACGGAAGACAAAATGCTCTAGTACAAGAATGATGGCCCAGGGAGCCAACCAGTAGCTAATGAGCAACAGAAAGTTGTCGAGCGTACCAGAGAAATTGGTCGAGCCAATCAGCGCGATGGCAATATAAATTACTGCGCCAATCAGAGTCCAGACGTAGCGCTTTACCTGCTGGAAGGTTTTTCCAAGTACCTGCATCGTTAATCCCAAGCTATAATCGTTTGGAATATTATTGGCAATGATACTCAGTGCTAGCAACACGAGAATGAAGCTTCCGAAGCCGCCAAGAGGACTGACAACGGCGGAAAGCAATCCACCAACATCACCAAATGAACCAAATGCAGTATTCCACGCTTTCATGCTTCCCAATGCAGTGGTGAAAGCTACTCCTAGAATCTCTAGCAATACACAAGGAACAGCAATGCCCAGGAATGTGAGCCAGAAGACGCGACTAGGCGGAGTTTGTTCAGGTTGATTGACATTATAGTCAGCCGCGTAGGAACTCCATCCAGTGGCAAAACCATAGATCGCACCGCCAAAGGCGATAAAGGCCGCCACCTCAGCCGCACCAGCGTTTTGTGTTGGTATAGCACTGAAATGAGGAGCAGCTACGATGAGCAAGATAACGAATATGACTGCCATTGGAATCCATGCGTAACGCTCATAGCCATGAACATATCTATATCCATAGATACTGACGATGGTTGTGAGAATGGCAATCAACAGAATACCTGCCCATAGGGGAATCCCACCATGACTCAATGCGACGAGCAATTGACCGCCAACAATGACGTTGACAGCGGACCAGCCAATACACGCGGCAATGTTAAATAGTGCCATGATAATGGCCCCGATCCAGCCAAATGAGAAACGCGAGATAGTCATCTGCCTCAAGCCCAACTTCGGACCTAAGGTGGAGAAAAACGCTGGGGGTAACACACCGAGTACATTAAAAATGATGATTACGGCCACGCTATCCCAAAACCCAAGTTTGAAGACAGGGATGGCAAGCGTGCCAAGGGCGAACGTGGAGAGCACTAAATTGGCAGAGAGCCACATGGTAAAGTTGTCGAAAATGCGGACGTGAGTACGCGTTTTTGGCGACACACGTTCGATACCATGCGTTTCAATGCCTTGCTCTTCGGGAATGGTTACAACATCGGTAGCCAATGCTTCATCCTCCTAAAAAAACTAATAAGCATTCCTTACAAGAGAGAGATATAAACTTCTCCTAAACTCCAGTAAGTGAATTATGGAAAGTATAACACAAGAAACACAAGAATTGTTTATCTCTTTTCCTGCCACGCTACAGGTTGTTCCTTGTTCATTGAATGCTCTCCTCACTCCTCTCGTCTTGTAAATAGAACTCGTAAAAAGAAGTAATGGAGCATGAAGGTGCTAAAACTTGATAGGGAAAACATCTGATCACTCCTTCAAAGGTCTGCTGTTGGCTACAACAGGAAAGGAAAAAATTCACATATGCCTGACGGACGCAGCCATCTCTCTGCAAGAATTGACCCCATAGCGCAAGGTATTGGAACTCCTCATCTCTTCTTTCCATCGCATGAGTGTACTTAGATGGGAACAGACGTTTGTACGCTTCAATGTTGTACAGCCATGATGCTCCTTCGACTCTTTGAGCGTCTGGATACTGTGTTTTGACCTCGGCAAAAAGCGTTTTGAGTTCGTGTAATCGAGCCGTTCTGCGTTCCTTGCTCAGCGGTCCATGACCAGAGGAATCTACATTAGTAAAATGGAGGCGAATCACCTGTTTATCAGCAAGATACACGTACTGAAAGCAACCATAGGCAGATGGAGCAGCAGCTTCCCTCCTGTTTTCGTAAAAGGTAACGGTCCAAGAAGCTTTGTCCGGTGTCCGGCGCAGTTCTTCAAGATAGACTTGCCAAGCAAGATAGGTAGGATCAAATGGTTGAGAAAGGCACTGAAAGTAGATATTGGTGAAGCTGAAGAGTGCCTCCTCGAAACTCAAGTTACTGACACGAGCAATCTGATCAGCAAAGCGGAGTTGGAGATCAAAGAAAGCAGGTGACAGGTCGATTGACATGATGGTTACTTCCTCCTCTTGTAATAAGTGGCTTAACACCCTGATTTGAGCACAAGATTAGCAGAGATACTATTTCCTTTCGTGTTGAGTGCTTTACTCAATGTTGATGTGAGTGTGATGTATGGTCATGATCGTGGCTGTGCGGTTGCCCGACATAGGGAGCGTGTGCATCGATTACTGAGCGACGCTGCTCTTGTGGCGACTGTAGATGCTGTTCAAGCCACGTGATAATCTCGTTTAGCCCAGTACCATCTTTGAGATTGGTAAAGACAAAAGGGAGATGCACACGCTGATGCCGCGCATCTCGTTCCATCACCTCTAACGAGGCTCCCACGTATGGTGCAAGATCAATTTTGTTGATGACGAGTAGGTCAGAGCGTGTGATGCCTGGGCCACCCTTGCGTGGAATTTTGTCGCCACCAGAAACGTCGATGACGTAAATAAATACGTCAACAAGTTCTGGACTGAACGCTGCCGCTAAGTTGTCGCCACCACTCTCGACAAAGATAAGTTCGAGTTGTGGCAAGCTCTCTTCTAATTCAGCGATGGCTTCCAAATTCATTGAGGCATCCTCACGAATCGCGGCATGTGGACAGCCACCTGTTTCGACACCACGTACCCGTTCTTCTGGAAGCGTCCCCTGTCGTAGCAAGAACTCGGCATCCTCTTTCGTATAAATGTCGTTTGTCACCACTGCAAGATTGTATGTAGGCCATAACCGTTTACTCAGGCAATCTACTAGAGCCGTCTTTCCGCTTCCTACGGGACCTGCGATGCCTACGCGAAACGCGCGTGTTCTCTGTTTCTCTATCATATCAATTCCTCTCCTAAATAGTTCACCGATGTTGATTCGATAGTTTCGTAGGGACTCCGTTTACGGCGTCCGAGGCGCAATTCATTGCGCGAGATACTTGTTCCGTCTCTTCTTTTTGCCGAGTATAGCCGATAAATCGGTCTCGGACGCCGTAAACGGAGTCCCTACGAAAACCGTTATACGAGGATTAATGGACTAATAGTTAGAACAAAAAGTACCTCTGTGCCAACGGCAATACGTCAGCGGGTTCACATGTAAGTAGCTCACCATCGGCACGCACTTCGTAGGTTTCGGGATCGACTTCGATGGTTGGTGTCGCATCATTGTGAAGCATATTAGCTTTGCCGACGGAGCGACATTGCTCAACTGCCACTGCTGTTTTGTGCAAGCCAAGTTTCTCTGGCACCTCGGCTTCGAGAGCTGCTTTTGAAACAAAGATCAGGCTTGTGGTAGCGACTGCACCACCAAAGGAACCAAACATGGGGCGATACAGAACGGGTTGAGGTGTTGGAATCGACGCATTCGCGTCCCCCATCGTGCTCCATGCAATGAGGCCACCTTTAACGATCATTTCAGGCTTGACGCCAAAGAGTGCTGGTCGCCAAAGCACAATGTCCGCGAGTTTCCCTGGTTCAATCGAGCCAATGTGTTGTGCCATGCCATGCGTAATCGCGGGATTGATCGTATATTTCGCAATGTAGCGTTTCACTCTGAAATTATCATTACGTTCGGTATCCTGAGCAAGTGCGCCGCGCTGCACCTTCATCTTATGAGCCGTTTGCCATGTGCGTATCACGACCTCGCCGACGCGTCCCATTGCCTGTGAGTCGCTGGCGATCATACTAAAGACGCCGAGATCATGCAGAATATCCTCGGCGGCAATTGTTTCGGGACGTATTCGGCTTTCGGCGAAGGCGACATCCTCTGGCACTTGTGGGTTGAGGTGGTGGCACACCATAAGCATATCTAAGTGTTCCGCTAACGTATTGCGCGTGTATGGTCTTGTAGGATTCGTGGAAGATGGCAGAACATTGGCTTGTGATGCAATGCGAATGATGTCCGGTGCGTGACCACCACCAGCTCCCTCAGTATGATAGGTGTGAATGGCACGTCCACCTATAGCCGCTATCGTGTCCTCGACAAAGCCTGCCTCGTTGATGGTGTCGGTGTGAATTGCGGTCTGTACATCATACTGATCGCTTACTTTAAGACAGGTGTCAATGGCTGCGGGTGTCGTGCCCCAGTCCTCGTGGAGTTTTAGACCACAGGCACCTGCGGCAAGTTGCTCTACAAGCGGGGCTTCAGTGGATGCATTGCCTTTGCCAAGAAAGCCAAAGTTGATAGGCCAATGTTCACTTGATTGAAGCATGCGAGCGAGGTTCCACGCGCCAGGAGTACATGTTGTCGCGTTCGTACCTGTCGCTGGTCCCGTTCCGCCTCCTATCATCGTCGTGATGCCGCTAGAGATTGCCTCGTAAATTTGTTGAGGCGAAATAAAATGAATATGACTATCGACGCCACCAGCCGTTACCAGCAAGTTTTCGCCAGCAATCACCTCGGTTGACGCTCCAACAATGAGTTCAGGATCGACGCCGTCCATGATGTCTGGATTGCCAGCCTTTCCAACCTTCACGATACGCCCATTCTTGATGCCGATATCGCCTTTGACAATACCCCAGTGGTCAATGATGAGGGCATTGGTGATAACGAGATCGAGTGCTCCATTCGTTCCTTCACGTGTGGCCCGACTGCTTTGCCCCATACCATCACGAATAACTTTGCCTCCGCCAAAGGTGATTTCATCGCCGTAGGTGGTAAAATCTCGCTCCACCTCTATAACCAGATCGGTATCCGCTAAACGTACTCTATCTCCAACGGTTGGTCCGTACAGGTCAGCATAGGTGCCACGTGCTATTCTTAAACTCAACTCTACTGCTCCTTCTGGCTATAGTGCTCCGTTGACAAGTCCACGATGCCCATAGACCATGCGTGCTCCGCCAAATGCGACGAGGCTCACTTCTTTCTCATCTCCTGGCTCAAAGCGGACGGCAGTTCCAGCAGGAATGTTCAGACGCATACCATACGCTGCTTGTCTATCAAAATCGAGGATACGATTCACCTCGAAAAAGTGAAAGTGACTTCCAATCTGAATGGGCCTGTCCCCTGTATGCCGAACAAGTACCGTCGCTGTTGTGCGACCAACATTTGCCTCGATCTCTCCTGCCTCGTCGTTCAACAAATATTCACCCGGTTTCATGCATTTCTCCCAACTGTTCTTTTTAAGACAAAACGATTCCTATTGAATAGGATCATGAACTGTTACCAGTTTTGTGCCATCGGGGAATGTTGCTTCGACTTGTACTTCGTGAAGCATTTCTGGCACACCTTCCATCACATCTGCACGCTTGAGGACTGTGGTGCCATAGACCATGATGTCTGAGACGCTTTTTCCATCACGTGCCGCTTCCAAAATCTCGGCGGATAGAATTGCGACTGCCTCTGGATAATTGAGCTTGAGGCCACGTGCCTGTCGTTTGCGCGCTAACTCTGCGGCGACAAAAAGAAGAAGTTTGTCCTGCTCATGTGGAGTAAGATACAAAATGAACCCTCCTGCTTCTGTTCTTGTAGGGACCGGTAATGCAGTTTAGTAAATTTTACGCGGAAGCGTGGCCTCTCGTCCATAGAGTGCCAATTTTGCCGCCTTCCAGAAAGCAGGTAGCCCCGTTGCTATTGTCCTTCCCTCTTTGCTCACTGCGCGTACAACCAACCCATGTGCAACTAATGTGCTCACACCCCAACTGACATCGTGGGGACATGATAGCTGCTGTGCTATCTCACCTAATAGTCTTTCTAAACTCTGCCATATTCTCGTGTGAATGCCAACTTTGCAGATATAAAAACTACAAAAGTAGCGATAAGGGCCAAGACGTGTCAATGAAGAGAGTGGGCGTGATGCTGGCTCTAGCTTGAAATGCTCTATGGCGATTAGCTTCCCTTGTGCGGCTATTTTCAAGCTCATCTCAAGTACATCATACTCAAAACATTCGCCTTTCGCTAATCGCCCCGGCGCGACTGTTTCCCACCAGAAAAGGCCCGCATTTTGCGATAGCTCTATATATGTGTGCTGCTTGTAGCGTGATTCTGCAAAAGGAATAAGCGGATCAGGAAGATATTCCAGCAAACCATTCTCTTCTATCGAAAGCGTATTTGTTTGAATCGCGGAATCTCTATTCGCCTGACTACGATAGAGACGAGTCGCGCTGGTAGATGTAAGTTGAGCATATGCGTCATGACTAACCTTGACTGCAAGGCTCAACGAATCGCCTCCAAGCACGCCGCCCGAAATATTGTGTAGGTGTACAAGTGCTCCCCCATCGTCAATAGGAAACGCGCGTATAACTTTCAAGGGTGGCTTTTGTGCGCGAACGAGGAGCCTTGTCTGTTGCTCTCCCTCGTCCTGAACAAAAAAGATATCTAGCTTGCCTTCGACGCCCTGTTTTGCTGTATCTTGAATGAGAGATATCCTACTTTCTTCAACTGATAAAAAGGCGGGTCGTGAGATTCGGGTGGCGCATACTCCCAACATCGAGTAGTGAGGTAAACAGAGTGATATCATCGCTGTTCATTGCAACACTTGTACTCTGTTCCGCAACAGATAGCAGAGTTGGCTTGAGTTGCCACGAAATACGGCTGGCCTGACTTTGACCAAGCGGCAGAAGGCGCTGGCAAGCCGAGACAAGTCCGGCGAGTGATTGTTGAAGATAGGCGAGCACTACTGCGGTCTCCTCCATCTGAAAAGCTCCTCCTACAAGGCCAAACGCAGAACCATAGTGAATACCTCCTCCATCCAACTTGCTTACCTGAAGTGCGTAGGAGACTTTTGGCAACTCTTCGAGGTTTTGTACCAGTTGCAGAAATCGTCTCCCCAATGTCGTGCTAGCAACTCTGCTCTCACGAGATGTTTTGAAGGCACTCAATTGTTGGTTTAACTCAGTCCAACTTTTAGCGAACATATCCTGCTCTGGCAAAGAGGCCAAACGATAAGCCTCACGACAAGCCATGCTTTCAAGCGTGCCTACCTCCTCAAAATAATCCATCAGAAACGCTTCCAGCCGGTCAACTGTGAGATAGTCTTCCACGACTAACGTCTCTAAGCCGAAGGAATGCGCCGTAGAACCAATGGGAAGCGCACTATCTGCTATCTGCATCAGTTGCAAGAGGCGGAGATTGCTATCGGGCAAAAGAACCTCCTTTTCGGTTATACTCGCACGTCTTTTCGTTTCAAGAAATAGCCACATATAATGCCAAAGACGATAATCATTATGACTAATGCTAACCACATCAGGAGCAGATACTGCATTGCTTCCGTGTGGCTATAGATGGAGAAAAGCGTACTGTGAGAGGTGTAGGTGGTCCCAAAAAGCTGATCGCCATTCAGTTTGTCGCTATGTATACCTGTTGATGAGTCCAGTGCTGCCATTGCCCAGCGAATAGGGAAGATCATCCCCGGATATTGCAGGTACCAACTCGTAAGCGGAAAGATGGTGCCTGCAAAGATGACTTGTGGCAACAGGAGTAACGGAATAAAACTCATTGCACGATCATTGTTTGGCGCAATCGCTGACACGACCAGTCCTAGCATCAAACCAGCAAAAGACGTAAGTGCAATGGTGACATATATTTCTAAAAATGGTGGGAGAAATATGCTGTAGCGAAAGGGATCAAAAACGCTTACACAAAGTACAAGAATCAAACTCTGTATGAGACATAATAATCCCAATACTGCCATCTTCGAGAACAAATAGGGTAGAATACCCAGGTTGACCGTGCGTTCACGACGATAAATCGGTACCTCTTTCACAATCTCACGAATCGCGTTGATACAGCCAAACATGATCGCGGAAAAGGCCATCAAGAAGAGCAGTGTTGGTGCATACTTCATTCCTGGCATGATGAAGTCTTGTAATGCTTTTGTGACTCCGCCTCGTTGTTGTGCATATGCCTGTCCTCTTGCATCAAGCGTGAGGAAGTCCTTCACATGCTGGCAACTTTTCGACACGATAGGATTATCGGGTGTAGGTACATCAGGGTAGCCTTTTGCAGCGATAATAGCAGACGTTGTTGGGCATAGCAAGACTGCGTTTGCATTAAAGGCATCGGTGCCAACTCCTTGAATAAAGAAGAGCAAGAGCAATCCGATAATAGGAGCCTGAAGCAGCAGAATTGCAAGGTTTCCCATATCATTCCTTAGCAATTCGATGTAACGCTGAGAAAGTAAGAGAAACTGCCTCCAAAAAGTGCTCTTTTGCTTCACTTTCTCTTGAGGTTGTTGTCTTTGAAGCAGTGGTGTACTCGCCCCCGGCCTTTGACTCAGAGCATCACCCACGTATTTCTGGTACATGTGTGATTGCTTGAACGCCTCTCCAGCCTCTACTGGAATAGTGCGTTTGGCATCGACCGGCTCTAAGAGACTATAGATTTCCGCGAAATCGGGTTGTTTGAAATAAGATTTCGCCTCCTCTGGTGGTCCAAAGTAAGCGAGATTGCCACCAGGAGCTAGGAAGCACACATAATCGCACACGTTAATATTATTGGTGGCATGCGTGACCAGAAGAATAGTATGCCCTCTATCTGCCAACTTACGTAGTAAAATCATCATTTTGCGATCAAGGCCAGGATCAAGGCCGGATGTCGGTTCATCCAGGAAAAAGACATTGGGCTTCGCCAGCAATTCGAGCGCGATAGACACACGTTTACGCTGTCCACCAGAAAGTTGATGAATGAGTAGTTGCCGTCGGTGTTTCATCTCAACATCGTCGAGCACCTCACCGATGCGTTGCGTGATCTGGGCCTCGGTAAAATCTTGTGGTAGTCGCAATTTGGCAGCGTAGTACAGGGCACGCTCTACCGTTAAGTCGCGGTGGATGATATCATCCTGTGGGACATAACCAAGTTGCGCACTAAAGGACGCGAGATTACGATAATAGTCCTGTCCATTGTAGAAGACGGAACCTTGTTGAGCAGGACGGAGACCACTAAGAGCATCAAGTAGCGTTGTCTTACCTGCTCCAGAGCCACCGACAAGTGCTACAAATGAGCGTGGTGGAATACTCAGCGAAATATCGTTCAGCAAAATCGTCTGATTATTGCCCACTTTTGTAAGGTTGAGCGCATCAATACGGATATCTTCGCTCTCATCATATTGTGTCAGTTCTGTCGTGGTATAGATAAACCTGAACGGTCCAATGCGAATTTCATCACGCGGCTGAAGCAGTTGACTCGTCACTTGCAAACCATTGACGTAGGTATGATTTGTGCTATTCAGGTCGGTAAGTTGATGCGTTCCCTGCTCAGCTACCAAACGTGCATGATGCGCCGAAACCTGCGGATGATTGAGTACTACATCGTTGTCCTGCAAGCGCCCAATGACCATTTCAGCGTTTCTCAAAGAAATAGGCTGTATCTTCTGTGGTACCTTCTGTGAGCCACCTGTACCATCATTGTATGTCAGCGTTATCAGCGCACCGTACTCATCATCAATACGGAACGTATCGCCGCGCGTCAATGTTTTGCGCAAGGACTCATTGCCCTGAATTTTTTGTCCTTGATAGAGTAATCCATTCTTTGTCTGCGGGCGATCAGGATGAGGATGAAGCAAAATCAACTGATTCCCCTCATGGACAATTTGCAGGTGTAGGTCAGAGACACTCGTTGCATTAATAGAGATGTCGCTTTTCGGGTTTTGCCCGATGCTGATGGTTTTCTGTGCAAGAGGATACTTTTTCTTCTCACCAGTGGTATTATCTGTGACTTCTAGGGTGGGAATGCCCATTGCGGTAAAAGAGGCCACCTCTGTTCCTACCGATTGTGCATTTTGCGCAGGTGTGAAATGCTCTTCTTTCATAGGAGGGATCGCTTCTCTCGGTCCATCCGCCACAACAACTTCTGCCCGTCTCTCTTCTGAATGAGCAAGATGTGAATGCTCAGAAAGGACAAGGGGTGATGGTACTACATGTTCTTTCTCCTGATTGTCGATGATGGCAGGAAGGGTAAAGAGAAATGTTGTAACGTCCCCTAGACCAACAATATTTTTGTGAGAGAGAACGGCTTGTTCTTTCGCCTGCTGGTCAACAGTGATAGTATTTGTTTGAGTGAGCTTTTCAATGCTCCACACAGCGTCCTTGCACATGAGGCGTGCGTGGAACCTTGAGACATTCTGATCTGAAATAGTGATGTCATTACTTCTATCGCGTCCAAGTGTGGTAATCAGATTGGTAACGGGGAAGACGCGACCAGTTAATGGGCCTGAGAGAAATGTGAGCGAGGCCAGTACTTGTGGTTTATGCTCTGAATTCACAGCTTAGACTCTTTCTCACCTATAACCCACTAAATATTTGAGCGAGGGTTATAGGTGCACTGAAACGTTGATCAAGCTTCTTATTGATAGCCTGGGCCTACAGTGAAATAGCCGGAGAGCGAAAGACAGGTGCTCGTCGTGCTACTGCAAAAGTTTCCATGTAAGTAGTTGCCATCCGATTGCTTTTGCACAGTTCCAACATAGAGAAGTGGTTTCTGACCCGCAGGTTGTTGAATGGAAAAAGAAAAATTCCCTTGCATATCTACAGTTCCAGTCACAAGATCATAGACGCCTTGTGTAGGAGATGTGTACGTGACCGAGCCAGTCAACGCGCCACTTCCTTTGCTCTGTACAAGATACACAGTAATATAGGTTGTTTGTTGCGTCGTTGAATTAGCCATTGATCCCTTATAGGTTCCAGGAATGTACATGCCATTTTGTGGTGTAGGAGTTGGCGTAACACCCCTAGTTGGAGTAGCTGTTGGTCGTTGTTGAGTACTCGCTGCTGTTTGAGTCGCACCCGCGTTCTGGTGATTGATAGCATTCGCGCCGAGTTGACTATTGTTGGATCGGGAAACGTTGAAGTAAAATATGCCACTGCCAACGAGGAGGAGTATCAGCAAAAGCCCAATAATACTGGCGGTCCCGAAGCGAAAAGGTGACGACCTTTTGGGTATGGTAGATTGTCGCTCTGCTGTCTGTATGGAGGATGCGGCAGCCATCGTTGGAAGATCGTGCCCAGATACTGGCTCGAAAAGTTGTGGCGTAATAGGTTGTTGTTGCGCTGCCTGTATCGCTTCATCTGAATGAGGAGTTTCATGAGAAGGCGCGATAGTTATGCTCAGAAGCAGGGGACTTGACTGGTCGGCAGACTCAGTAGAAGTAGGCACACGAATAATCTGTCCATCATGAGTTCCCGCAGGTATTGGAACATTGACCTTCCCACCCCCTGGAAGCGTAATCATGCGACTGATACCAGAATCCGCTTCTTCCTTACTAATAGCCACAGTCGTGTATGTGTCAATGCCTGCTTCCTGCGGCTCATGACTGACTTCAGGAGATGATGTATGAACGGCGTCTTGTAGTGCACTTGCGAAGGCCGCGATAGATGGGAATCGATCTTCCGGTTTCTTTGCTAGAGCACGTACGAGTACTGGCGTAACCGCGGTTGGAAGACTGGAGTTAAAAGTCGTGGGTGCTGGCGGTTGAACCGAGAAGTGCTGATACATCAACTGCTCCATGCTTCCCACAAAAGGAGCACGTCCAGTGAGCAATTCATAGGCCATAACCGCGAGTGCGTATTGATCAGTAGCTGGAACGGGACTACTGGTCCATTGTTCAGGAGCCATTGCGGTAGGCGTGCCACGAATGGTGCGACTCGTATTCGCAACGGTGGTAGAACTGCGGGCGATGCCAAAGTCTGCAAGAAGCAATGTAGGACGGTTCGGATTCTTTTTATTCCCGCGAATCAGGAAGTTAGATGGTTTCACATCGAGGTGAATAACGTCGTGATCGTGCCCATACTGGAGACCCTCGGCTGCTTGCTCAATCAAGTAGGCACTATCCTGTGGTGAAAGTGGATTACCCGCGCGTTGTCGGAGCCAACCTGCAAGTGAGCCATCAGCGCAAAATGGCATAACCATGTAGCTAATCGTTGTGCCATCGCTGATTTCCTCACCAAAGTCATAGAGGGGTAAAATGTTTGGATGTTCAAGTGCTGCAATGGCCTTTGCTTCACGTTGGAAGAGCCTTGCTGCGTTTGCGGCTGCATTGCTATCGAGAGAGGAAGCGTTCTCAGAACGAATAACCTTAATTGCAACCTGTCGAGTCACGCGCTCATCTTGCATGAGGTATACTTCACCCATACCCCCACTACCAAGTACGCGCAAATAGTGGTAGCGACCATTTTGTAGTGCTTCTAGTGCCATAGTTTGCCTCATGGTACAAAAATAAAAAATCAGGATTTATTGCATCACGTGTGTAGTTAAATATAGCAACAATATACAACATCAATAGCTGTGGTGCAAAAATTGTAATAGACGTGTTCAGTCAGCTATTAACGCCTTTGAGCATATCACACAAAAGTGTGATTGCAAGATACTATTAGTGAGTGATGTGCCAACGGGTTATATCGTCTATACTTATATTTATACGTATAACGTGGAAGACATTCAGAAGCTAATGTTTGGTTCCACACTAGTAGATAAAGGCTTGACAGAGTACCGTCAATAGTCCCTCGTTTTGTCTATATAAATGAATGTATGAACTGCCCAACTATTTAGAGGGAGAAAGAAGGACAAACCTATGACCCAAAATACTGTTATCGAACGCGCTCAGCCAATACAAGCTCTAACGCCGGAAACCGTCTCTCAGCAGGATAACCTGCTCACTGTTACCGAGGTTGCCCGTCGCTTGCGTGTAGACTCCACTACGGTACGTCGATGGATTACAAATGGAGTATTAGAAGCGGTGATTTTGCCACATCAAGGCAAGCGTCTTAGTTACCGCGTACGTCAGCAGACGCTCGATCAACTCTTTGCATCTCCCACTCCTCTCGTAGCGCAGCAAAGTAGTGTACACGAATAATTTTTGTTCAACAACGCATGGTCACAAAATAATGAAGATATTTGTGACCATGCGTTATCTATTTCTCAAAAGGTCTCGTCTTGACAGGACTGAAGGTTCCCCGCTTCTGCTAAAGAACGTCTCCTAAGCATCTTGCAAGCCCTTGCTCTCCTCTCAGCGCGGGATAGGAAATGTAGGTATGCTTCTTATAGCCTTTAGTTTTACTAGCGTCCTTCAATGCATACGCAAATTCCTGAATATAAGGGTAGCGTTGTGCAGGGTCTTTAGCGAGAGCCTTAAGAATGACTCGCTCAACCTTAGGAGAGAGGAGTGGATTAACTGCCCGTAAGGGAGGAGGAGTCTCATTCAGATGTTGGACGCATATCTGAAGTGTCGTACCGTGAAATGGATAATGACCGGAAAGCCATTGATATACCATCATCGCAAGTGCATACTGATCACTTGCGCGCTGTGGTTTGCCTTGAATTTGTTCAGGGGATAAATATTTGACGGTTCCCTGTAACTTGTCATATATGGTCGTCTTAGCGTTCGCAACAGTAGTCGCAATACCGAAGTCACCAAGCAAAACTTTGTTCTGTAATCCTAGCAAGAAGTTATCAGGTTTGACATCGCAGTGAATTACTCCCTGGTTATGGACGTACTGTAGCGCACTCGCGGCTTGTAGAACGAATGGTAAAATCATTGAGAGTGGCAGTGGGACGCCCTGTGGTAACGCGTGTTTGAGTGTTCCTCTTGACGCGTGCTCCATTACCATGAAGGGAGTCCCGTTTTTCCATCCGAAGTCAAGCACGTGGACGATATGTTGATGTCGAAGGTGTGCATGAAGTTGTGCTTCAAACAGAAAGTGCTTAATCTCGTCAGAACTAGCAAGTGAAAGATTCAGCAACTTGACCGCGACCTGTGTCTTGAGATACATATGTTCTGCGAGGTACACATGCGCGTTTCCACCGTGTCCAATTTGGCGTAGAATTAAATAGTTGCCAAACTCACCTATTGGCTGTTGTTCTATAGATGCAGACGTGTTCATCTCTGTTAACTTCATGATGTGAGGCTCCCTGTAGGCTTATCTAAAGAAGGAAGAAGCTTTTATTTGCCCTGTTATTTATCAATGTGATGCTCTTACTCTGCAAGTATAGTGCGAAGCGTTTTCAGTCCACATCACTAAAAGGTGTGACTCTGTTGATAGAAGTGCAAACTCACCCAAAAGGAGTAGTCAGGAGTCACCTGTATATGTGCTGTACGATGACATGTTTTTGCTTTATACTTCTTTAGAAGTATGGAGTCTGGAAGATGCTATGGTAGTAACACGTCGTAACTTTTTAGAAGGAGGGTAGTCAGATATGACAATTCGTGTTTTAATCGTGGATGACCATCCTGTTGTCCGTCAAGGGCTACGCCTCCTTCTGAGTAACGATGTAGATATAGATATCATAGGTGAGGCGGCAGATGGTGCGGAGGGGGTAGAGAAGGCGCGTCTTCTGCGACCAGATGTTGTCTTGATGGACCTTCTCATTCCTGAACTTGATGGTATAGCTGCTACCACTAGCATACGACAAGAACTGCCTGAGATAGAGGTGGTTATTCTAACCAGTGTGCTTGAAGGTATTTCTGTCACACGAGCTATTCAGGCTGGAGCTATTGGCTATTTGCTCAAAGATGTGCAGGCACAAGAACTTCTTGATGCAATTAAAGCAGCAGCCGCGCATCAACTTCATCTTTCCAGTCAAGCCTCCGCTTATCTCATTCAAGGGATGCGAGCACCAGAACGCTTTGAGGCGTTAACTGAACGCGAACTTGAGGTGTTGCAACTTCTCGCTCAGGGCCACTCCAATAAAACTATCTCCCGTACTCTTAGCATTGCGGAAGATACTGCAAAAACGCATATTCGTCACATCATGGCGAAGCTCAACGTGCAGAGCCGCACTCAGGCAATTCTCACCGCCATGCGCCTCGGCCTTGTCTCCCAAAAAATATAACTAGTGGAAATACACTATAATACGATGCTTCTGTTCCGTAGACATTGGTATCACTCAAAAGAGTGAAATAGTGTGTTTACGCGATGTATTTTTCGGAATAAAAGGGTACATTTGCATACGGGGAAGGTATTGTAGAGAGTAACATGTAGAGCGTTCACGAATGGCACGGATGCTAGAAAATCGTCAATGGATGTGTAGAGATACAATATTATGTTTGTGCGGAGATACACCGACATTTTCAACACATCGGGGGGAGATATACACGAGTGAATACGCTTACAAATTTTCCTGTCGTATGGAAGAACAAAAATTACTTCGAGGAACTTGAGCAAAAGAATCTGCATCAGAAAGAGGAACTTGTATTCGCGGTCAGTCAAGAGCGTCAACGTCTGGCCCGCGAACTACATGACTCAGTGCTTCAAGTGTTGTATGGCATCAACATGATTGCTCATCAGAATGAGACGAACCAATCTCTTCACGACATATCTGTGGATAATTCACGACAAGCCTCTGCGCCAATGGCTCATGTAAGTTTGCTTACTGAGACGGGCATCAATGAAGTGCGTGCATTGATGTATGAACTGCGTCCTGACCTACTAGAGATAGAAGGATTGGTAACTGCTCTTGGGAAACGCGTGGCACTTCTGCGTGAATGCTATAAGCTGAACGTTGAAGCTTTTCTATTTGGTGAGCCTGATCTTTCGATAGAGGGGAAACATGCTCTTTACTGCATTGCACAGGAAGCATTTCATAATATTGTGAAACATGCTCGCGCTACTACTGTTACACTTTGGCTGATGCAAGAAGAACAATCATTGGTTTTGATTGTACGTGATGATGGCAGAGGCTTTGAGCCAAAGAACGCATTTCCTGGACACTTTGGACTTCAATCTATGCGCGAACGGGTTGCCTTACTTAATGGAACTCTTTCGATTGTAAGTGCACGGGGGCAAGGAACATCTCTCTGTGTTCGACTTCCAAGATACAACTGAGCACGCTAGCGCACCATTTGGAGTATGATCTCAACATTTGAATGAGGATAGCCATTTGTGATGACTTGATACACACTCGTTGTCGTGAACCACAGCAATCCATCCTGTGCTGTAATGCGAGCCTGAATTGCATAGCGATGAGTGGAAATAATATCTTTAGGGTTATAGGTTACGACGAACGGGATTGGCACCTGCTGTTCAAGTGTTATGATCTGCTGTCCAAGCACAACAGACGCAACATCCTGTTTGGAAATATCCGCAAGTTGAACCAGGACTTTCATTGTCCCTGGAGGCAGGGCAATACGCTGAAGGTAGGTGATCGTACCCGTAACAGTTGCTAAATCTTGCTTTTTACTTGTATATTCCTCATCTAGTAGCAGTATGCTAAGCAGGATTGTCAAAAGAGTAACGTTCATAAGCTATTTCAACCTCCTAGTTTTGAGTTTTTCATACTCGGCAGTATAACAAGAAACCATGAATTTATACATCACCAAAAGAGGTGAGAGAAAGTACTGCATGAAGTGCACATGTATAACAACTTCTACTGAAAAAAAGCTCTCTCGAAAGGTGGAGACCAAGATAGCCTGCTTGTGCGATGTTGCAAACTCCCTTGCCTCTTATACTCACAGAGGTATTGTTTTCGTAAGGATATGTACTTTGAAATAAAACAAAAAGTCGTAATTACACGAACTGAAAGAGGAAGACTCATGAGCACTAATTCTCAGAATACGAATGAAGAAGGCACGTTAAGTGGTGCGCGTAACGTAGCAGAGCAGCAAGTAGATCAGGCCATCGATCAGTTTGCTGGCAAAATTCCAGGTGGTGAACAGTATAAGCAGCAAGCGAAAGATGCTGCTAGTGGTGTTCTGCGCAACTTAGAGAAAGAGGGCGAGAATCGCATTAATGGGATGGGTGGCCCGCAGGGTATCTTTGACAAAATTCTTAGCTTCTTCCGTAAGAAATAGTGTTCTTTGCCTAACACAAGCATTAGACCTTAGAATGGCGTAGACTCTTAATAACAACTATACTACCCGTTAAAATACTAGTAACATTATGTGGAGTAAGGGTAACATCAGTCTCACTTCTTATTAGATGAGAGATTGATGCTGCCCTTACTCCGTATTGTATTCGTGAAGAAGTCATATAATGAAGAAAAAAACAACATAAGGAAAAATATTCTATGATACGACGCATTCTTGCTAGCAGCCGCTATTTAGTCATTATCGCGGTCCTCGGTTCCTTTCTTGCTGCCATTGCCTTGATTTTCTATGGTGGGCTAACCACTATAAATATTTTGATTGAGGTATTCTCACATGCTACGTTTACCGTAACGGGGGCAAAGCATCTTGCAGTTGAGAGTATCGAGGTAATCGACCTGTTTTTGCTTGCAACCGTGTTATATATTGTTGCGTTAGGATTGTACGAACTATTCATCGACGAAAAGCTTCCCGTCCTGCCTTGGCTCGTTATCAATGACCTGGACGATCTTAAAGCAAAACTTACTGGTGTGATTACCGTATCGCTAGCTGTGACGTTTCTTGCTTATGTAGTAGAGTGGGATGGAAATACAAACATCCTCGCATTAGGAGTCTCGGTTGGCGTTGTACTATTCTCGCTAAGTCTTTTGCTTTCTCGCACAACGAAAGGTCATTAAGTAAAAAAGCACGATGAGACGTGAACAGAATGAGTGTAAATGCATTGTAGTGCCCTCGTACTCCCATTTTTTGTATAATAAAATACAAGAAAAATACATAAATGTATTTTTTTGACAACAATTACCCTTTTTTTTCGCATACATCTATGGTATCGTATGATTTAGGAGAATTGTTGAATATAGTAGCGGATTGTGACGGCGATGGATGATAAGCAACAGATTAGTAATAATCAAGATAATATTCTTGAAACACTTCAAGCTGAAGATACATCTGGTCTTTTGGGTATCCAGTTTCAGCAGGAGCCTCTCTCTTTCACTCAATTAGTTGGACGTGAAGAAGAGGTTAGGCTTGCTTGTTCCCTTATAAGGCGTCCTGATATCCGACTTCTTACATTGACAGGCCCAGGAGGGATTGGCAAGACACGTCTAGCAAGACAAATCATGGCTGAGTTACAGCAAGAGTTTCTTGATGGTACCTGTTTTGTCGGACTCGCCCCTCTCAGTACTCCTAAGTTATTAACACCTCTCATTACCTATGCACTGGGCCTACAACGTTCTGGAACTCAGTCATTCCTCGACTATCTCAAAGACTTTTTTCGCGAGAAGCATTTCCTCCTAATTCTTGACAATTTCGAGCATGTTCTAGCAGCAGCACCTACCGTGGTAGATTTGCTTGTCACCTGTCCTTTCCTGAAAATCATTGTCACGAGTCGCACGCTGTTACGCGTTCAAGGTGAATACGAATTTTCTGTTCCATCTCTTTCCTTACCAGACTCAGTACAGACTTCAAATATAGAAGCACTTTCGCGTGTCGCTTCGGTCAAACTCTTTTTGCAAAGAGTGCAAGCAATGCAGCGTACCTTTACATTGACGGAAGCCAATGCAAAAAATATTGCAGAAATCTGCATTCGCTTGGATGGATTACCTTTAGCACTTGAGCTAGCGGCTGCACGAATGAAACTCCTCTCATCGAAAGCACTATTAGCACGATTGGAAGACCAGCGTTTGTACATCCTTACTTCTGGTGGATTAGACCTACCTGTTCGTCAGCAAACGATGTATAGCACAATTAAGTGGAGCTACGACTTACTGACAGAAGATGAGCAATATCTGTTCAGATCTCTAGCGGTCTTTAATGGTGGTTGCACAGTAGAGATGATAGAGAACTTTTGCGTTATGCTCAGTGATGTCAGCATGTCCGTCCTTGATAACGTCATGTCGTTACTTGATAAGAGTTTGTTGCGATATGTTGAGCAGAAAGAAGGAGAGCCGCGTCTCGTAATGCTTGAGACGATTCGAGAGTTCGGTCTGGATATGCTCAAAGCTCATGACGAGTTGGTATTGGCGCGAAATGCTCATGCTGAGTGCTATCGCAAGCTTGTTGAAAAGGCGAATATATCGTTGCTTGGAACAATATATGATCCTCGGTTTGTACCCCTTACTCAAGAATATGAGAACGAGCTTTCGGCAGTACAGTGGCTCCTCGAACGAGGCGAACGAGCAGAAGATTTCGAGACAGCATTGCACATGGCTGGTATTCTGGGGAGGCTCGCGTTTCTTCGTGGGCAGCCTAGTGTCGGACGTGTTTTTCTAAATATGGCTCTGACTGCGAGTGACGCAAGTAGTGTAAGAATTTCACCCATTATTAAAGCAGAGGCACTCTATGTTGTCGGTTGGTTGGCATATTGGTGCTATGATGAGCAGCAAGCAGGTACTCTTTTACAGGAAGGACTAACACTTTTTCGGAAACATGGAGAACTGCGTGGCATTGCTACATGCCTCAACATGCTAGGCGTCATCGAAATTGAACGTAATGACAAGGGGCCGGGTGATGCGTACCATGAAGAAGCATTGCAGCTTTACAAAGAAGTGGGGGATAAAGCAGGTATCGCGAATATTTTGATGGCACAAGGCTTCATGGCATTTTTTCGCGGACACTTTGCTCACGCACAAGCAAGGTGTCAGGAAAGTCTTGCTCTGTTTAAACAACTGCAAGCCACATGGGGTATGGCGTCAAACCTTCATCGTCTTGGGTGGATTGCCTACTGCAGAGGGGCATATCAGGAGGCACGTCAACTCTTAGAGGAAAGCGTGGCGTTATTTGGAACACTAGGATATCCAAGTCTTAGTACTGAAGCACGCGTCGTTCTCGCATATACCCTTACCGCTCTTAGAGAAACTACAAGTGCTAGTGCGTTACTAAAGCAAACGCTTGCTGATGAAAGAGTATCAGGCAATAAAGCAGAGTATGCACAGGTCTTGTCTGCGCTGGGCTATATCAGCTTACAACTGAACGAGAGTGAAAAAGCGCGGGCATTCTTCGAGGAGGGCCTAAAGCAGATCGCGTCAGGGATATGGATGTTTTCAAGAATCACGTTGACTCGTGCATTCTGTTTAGAGGGGTTAGGACGTATTGCCCTAGCACAAGGGCAAGTAGAATGGACTGTTTTGCTTTTAAGTGCTGCTGACACTGTTCGTACAATCAATGGAACTCGTTTTCCTGTTTACATCGAACAAGCCTCTTTTGAGCAGACGCTTACAACTGCAAGAACCCAACTTGGCGAAAAGACCTTTACCATGTTATGGGAAGAAGGACGAACCATGACTCCCGAACAAGCACTTGCGGCAGAAAGCCGTACATATAGCATTCAACCTATGGCTAACAAGACTCCTTTGCTTCTCACTTCAACACATGCTAGGCAAGAAACACGCGCTACTGCTATCCCTGCTGATATACCACTTACCGCACGCGAAATCGAAGTTCTTCGTCTCGTCGCTCAGGGACTGACCAATAAACAAATCGCACACACACTGACGATCAGTTCGCACACTGTGAACACGCATGTGCAGGCAATTTATAGCAAAATTGGCGTTACCTCTCGCAGTGAAGCAACGCGCTATGCTATTCAGCGACATCTGATTTAATGCATTACTTTCCATAAAAAATTGTCTCCCTTCCTCAACCTCATCTTGACAAAAAAAAGAAATGAGTGCTACTATCACTGTGGTATTAGATAGTATTCGTTGCAATTAGTGCATCTTTTAACATATAAATGTATATTGTTCCAGTGTTTATACATATGTAGCATGTTATTTCTTTTGTTATTCTATGTACTCGTCGCCCATAGTATCAACGCTTCTCTTGAAAACCATTCTATGAGTGGAAATATGTATATAGCTCCTTGTATATGGTACACATTTTGTTAAATAAATGTTTGGAGGTTCTCCAATGAAACGTCGCAATGTTCTTGCCCTACTTGTATCCAGTGTTGTAGCTGGATCGGCATTGGTGATAACGAAGCTTTTATCACCGACAGATAACTCACAACCTACTTCTATTGCATCATCACCTCCATTACAGTCCGAAGAAAGCAATCCTATTGTAGTAGAAAACGCTGTACTAGGAACAACATCCTGGATGATTCCACGTGGGCAGGAAGCCACGACTGAGATACAAGCCTATACGAATGCACGCTCTGTTGCACCTGGTCAATCGTTAATTTTCTATGTTAGCACACAGAAGGATGGTGCTCCCTACTACCTGGCAATCTATCGCTTGGGCTGGTATCAAGGAAATGGTGGTCGGTTAATGACCGCTGTACAACTAACAGGAAAAGCGCAAGGATACTATGACGCAAGGACATTTGAACTTGTAAATTGTCCCTCAGCTTTACGAGATACAGAAAGTGGTCTTGTTGAGGCTAGATGGCAACCATCATATACACTTACTATTCCTGAGAGTTGGACAACGGGCGTATATCTAGCAAAATGCATCTCTGCAAATGGCAAGCAAACGTATACGACCTTCAACGTTCTCGGCAACACAACTGCTCCATACCTTGTTGTAACCGCTGATACTGCCTATGCTGCATACAATAGTTGGGGGGGTCAAAGTCTTTACCCTGATAGCAGTGTACAGCACGTTTCAGCCGCGAAAGTTTCATTTGACCGGCCAAGTGCTTTACAGCAGGGGTCTGATCAGGTACTTGTCTTTGAGGCCAATACAATCCGTTGGCTTGAGCGCGAGGGTTATAACCTCTCTTACATGAGCAACATTGATTTGCATGTGCATCCAGAGACCTTGCTTCAGCATAAAGCGTATCTCTCTATTGGGCATGATGAATATTGGACGAAAGAGATGCGTGATGGCGTTGAAACTGCACGGAATCACGGAGTAGGTCTCGCCTTTTTGGAGGCGAATGCCTCGTACTGGCAAATTCGTCTCGAACCAAACTCTGTCGGTGTGCCCAATCGTACTGTCGTGTGCTACAAGGTGCTATCACAAGGAAACACGGCATCTGATTCAGGGGGGGTAGCCAAGGTCAACCTGACACGTGACCCGTTGTACGGCGTCGATAATAACCGCGTGACCTCGCTCTGGCGTGATCCGGTGGTAAACCGACCAGAGAATGCAATGATCGGCATTATGTATTCGGACTACAATAACCTACTACGAGGAACACCCTGGGTATTCCAACCTCAAACAACCGATACGCATCCCCTACATAACGCGCTTCTGCAAAGTACGGGCTTGCAAACAGGACAGGTCTATGATAACGGTTTGGTCGGGTACGAATGGGACAGAATTTTCAACAACGGACAGACTCCTCAGAATCTTCAGGTGCTAGCTACCTCGGAGACGGTGAGTAAAGGAGGGGCACGTGATAGCAGTAATACCACCTACTACATTGCCCCATCAGGTGCTTTTGTCTTTGCTACAGGTTCGATCTATTGGACTGCCGCCCTCGACTCCTATCGCTATGATAACAGTCTTGCTAACACAAAGAATGCGAAGACTGTTCCGGCAATACAACAGTTGATGAAAAATGTTATGGATGCTCTTGTGCAGAAACATGTATAAGAGAAACTGAGGATAAAATCTCTATAACGCATAGTATGTTCTACAGAGTCTTTTCCTGAAAATTTGTCAATTGCTCATATGTGTGCTATAATAGTGTCATATAGACACTAACATCATTGGTGATGGCCCATAGAAAGCGGTGTGGTGAGGGGTATGTTCGTTCGACGACGTAGACGACCACGAAATCTACTGTCTGTATACCTCTTTGGTGAACAAGACATTTAGTCCGAAAGGAAGATTTTCATGGAAAAACTCGTAACCGTTGTTGGAAAGAATGGCGTTGAATGCACTGTTGCGCTAACTGCTCAGCAAGCAGATTTCTATCTTCGTCTTGCACAGGTACGTGCATCGTCCTCTGATGACCTGATGAAGGAATTTAGTGCCTTAATCATTGGTAAGGATCAGCAAGACACGCAACACGGTAAAGCGCGGTACAACTAACACAAAATATATAGCAGATTGCCCTTCGTAAACGTGTAGAATACGAAGGGCAATCTGCTATATATTTTGTGTTGGAGTAGTCAGCGTTGTGGATAA
>CAXUIS010000052.1:0-8121 GCA_964250915.1 uncultured Ktedonobacteraceae bacterium
CCCCTTTCTACTTATACTTACGAGAATCCCTCGCTCTTTCAGTTCGGAGACAACCGTGCAGTGAGAAGCAGGCTTTCGCGTGCGTGATGAGGCAGGCTTTCGTTGAACGCCTTTTCACCAAAAACAAAACCGTCCTCTCAGTTCTTTCTCACCGCTTGGTTGTCACCAAGTGGCTTGAGAAGGGCCTGTAGAGAAACGGCTTTGAGTGGAAAGCGGGAGACGAGGCTCGAACTCGCGACAGCCTGCTTGGAAGGCAGGAACCTACGAAAACACCGCTTGATTGGTGTGCATCGGCCTCCAGAGCCAATCAACACGCTCTGGAAGATATCTGAGCTACTCTGACAAAAGATTTCACGCCATTTTTACTCGCTTTTCTTCTCTTATGCTTGAGCTTATTTTCTCATAGGACATAAGGTGTTGCGAGTAAATCGAGGCAGGAACCCCTTCATCAGCATACTCTGAATGCAGAGTACTCTACTTTTCTAAGAAATGCAAGCTTTTTCCAGATGGAAGCTGTCTTCTAGGACTATTTTCCCTCTCTCTATGCATGTCTATACGAAATAGAGTAGCACTTCTCTCTTGACGGGTTTTCCCAAAGCTCGTACACTAAGAGCAAGAAGAGGAGGACGCTATGAGAACACAATCAATCGATACTCATCCAGAGATCGAACGCATTCAAATAGATATGATCCGCACCTTGCCTCTGTCCAGACGGTTCTCTTCCGTTGCATCCTGGACTCGGACGCTGTTGTGGGCCAACGTTCATGCATGGCAGAAGAGGAAGGACCAAACGAGTAAGCGAGAGCTGGTCGAACATGTCCTCACCGGGTACTGTCATCCATTCCTTCTCCAACGCGTCATGGATGCCGTGGAAATGCAGCACGACTGGCACCTTCAAAGACTCGATCTCGGGACAAATCTCTTTTCTGCTCTTCATCGGTTCCAGTGTCTTGGCATTTCATCGTATCTCGCAGGCTCAATTGCGAGTTCAGTATATGGCATGCAGCAATTGGCTCAAGATTGCGACCTCGTGGTGTATTTGGAGGAAGAAGCTCTTCCCTCGTTCATTTCGCTCTTTGAACAGGACTACGTCTTTGATACACTGGCTCTTCACAGTGTAGTGCAACACCACACCGTGTGTTCATTGATTCACTTAGACACATTAATGAAACTTGATCTTATTGTGCCTCAACCAACGGCATTCGACGATGCAATGTTTCCTCTGGTGCATGCATCTCCCCTAGATGAACGCTATGCTCCCTTTCCGATGGCCTCAGCAGAAGAAATGATTGTGTTCAAGTTGCAGCAGTATTTTCATGATGAGCAGTCACGAACCGATGGGATGAACGATGATGCCGAATGGAACGATATCTTGGGCATGCTCAAAGTGCAGGGAACACGCCTCGATCTCGCAATGCTTGAGCACTGGGTCACAGCACTTCATCTCTCTGATCCCTGGCAACGAGCACTTGTTGATGCAGGACTTCAGGATGTGTAAGGAAGACAAGAAGAATATTTTCTTGGTCTTCTCTTTGTGAAGACAAGCGTCCGCATAGAGAAGAAAGGAACAAGCCAATATGTCTCTGCATCACTCCGTGGTTGAAGCTCTCGCTCCTTTGATTGAAGCCTTCGAGCAACTGAGTATTCCCTATTATATTGGCGGCTCTGTTTCCAGTTCGGTGCATGGAGTGGCTCGCCAGACCCAAGATGTTGATGTGATTGTCGCTCTTCAAGCAGGTCAGCAAGTTCACCAACTCGTCCAGATGCTGCACAGTCAGTACTATCTAGATGAGCAAGCATTTCAGGATGCAGTGCAATGTGGGATACTCTACGGAGTGCTTCATCTAACAACGATGATGAAAGTAGACCTGATTCCACTTAAGCAACGTGCCTTTTCCCAGGAAGAGGCGCGTCGTGCTCAACCAACTCTTCTCGAACCGGGCACACGCCCACTCAGAATTGCCTCAGCAGAAGATGCCATTCTCACAAAGTTGGAGTGGTTCGAGATGGGAGGACGGACATCTACACGTCAATGGAATGATATCTTGGGCATCATGAGACAACAAGATGACAATCTCGACCGTTCCTATACGCGTCAATGGGCTGATGTGTTGCGGGTCCGTGACCTGTTGGAGGACGCTCTTGCTGAAGCTGGACTGTAGCAACCCTCATTCCTCTGATATCCTTGTTTGCTGATTTTTTTCTAGGAAGACAGAGACGACACGACCTTGTGACGTGACTGAGAGTTTCGTGAGTTGCACAGGAGCGTTGTACTAAGATGTACTCCTCCATGCATCATGTGTATCTCCAATAGGTGTTCAATCAGAGCAGGCCATTTTTGTTAGCGGATATCTTGTTCCAGATAGCGTACAAGATCACCTCGTCTATTCACGCATTCGATGACAGTCGTTGGACCCATCCAGATATCTCGTGCTGCGGTTCGTACCTCTAAAACGCCTTGACGTCTCCGTGCCCTCTTGATCTTCCGGCGACGCGTCTCACCCTCGATGAACGCATACACGTTTCCATATTCCTGACAGAGCAGGTTGATATCACGGATATTCACCAAGACGTGTGCTTGCTCCATCACGTCTCCTTTCTGCTTCGACCTTCATTCATACAAGTGATACGAAAGTTGATTCTTGCTCACCACAAATCTTCCTGATCGCTCTTATAATAGCATCTAGAATAAAGCATGACCCGTTAAGCAAAACTCCTCACGAGCGTGAATGAAAAACTGATGGAGGCCGATGTACAAGAAAATTCGGGTGAGGCAATGCGCTCTCATGAGTTTGTTGTTCCAACACTACAGAACAGAAAAAAGTTCATGAGCTTTTAAGCTTGCCTCTCGCGTCAGATAAATTATTGTCTGTTGAAGCAATGTCTCAAGGAAAAGGCACTTTGCATCCACCAAAGGCTCTACCTGTTCGGCGAGTAGGAACAATGAAATGACGCAAGGGGTTATCAGGTAAATATTTCTGCCACCATGTATATAAGTGATGGTTCTTATGAGGCTTATAACTTACCTTTTTTCGTATATTCCTTACTGCATTATGAACAATGCTAAATTGCACGTGCGTCGTATCTGCCCAATACTTGAGTAGATCAAGCGCAGATACTATATGAAGATTTGGTTGATTTCCTCGCAGAAGACGAAGAGTGTCTGTATCGTCTGTTCCAAATGACCAGTGACGGTGTACTGCTATCGCGGCAGAAATTGCATCACCATTCCCTAGTTTTCCGTTACTTAGTCTCGCCAGATTAACCGCCGTAGTTTGCTCAAGATCATCTTCAAGATCAACCATGACCACAAGGCTTTCTTTAATCAACGCGTGCGAATTCATTGATGTATCTTTTAATAGAGCATCTTATCAACCATTACGCGCATACGACGTATCTCATTGTCTTGCACATAGGTTGCGATAGCGGTCTGCACAGGAAGAGAAGTCAAAATAGTTTCCATAAGACCAGAGGCATACACGATAGCGATACAATACGTGTCTAAGATAATGTACAGATGAGGAAAAGAAAGATCGCTCATTCGCTTTCCTCCTGTGTATTAGGAGGTTGTGCAGATTGTTGGCTACTTTGTGACTCACGAGTTGTATCGAGTAGAGCACTTTGCTGGAATCCCTCAAGCATACGTTTGACCTCCAAACGATCAACCTCAAGAAACTGGGCAAATTGAGCCTCGCTAATCAATTCACCTTCTAATGCTTCCAATGCTAGATACTGATAACGTAGCGGAAATTTCTGGTCGCGTGCTTGAAGAGGTGTAAGACCCAGTTGTTGCTGTGCCTCACGCACTTTGAAATTGCTTGATCGCAACTTTTCCGCAAATCCTGTCTGAAGGAGCCGCAAATCCTCAAGACGACGAAGCATTGCTTCTACAGAAACGCCATAAAAGTGAGCTAAATTCAGCAAGTCGCCCAATTTTACTGTTTCTTTCAATTTACGAATGTCGTTAAAGCGTTTGACTAAGCCGTTTGTCGGCATCAAAAAGAAGGTAGCAAAATCGTCTGCGAGACGCTCACTTTCAGGCTTGCGTTGATAGCCATCCTCAATAAAGGCTGTTGGTTTTTGTCGGTAGGTCAGGAAATGCCCATAATCGTGCGCCAACGACCAACGTCGTCGGTCTTCTTGATGGTTGCTATTCACCGCAATACACCCTCCTACTTGCTCATCATACAGATAAATAGCAGAGAATTTTCCAGGGAATGGATAATAAAAGATTCGCAATCCTACATCTTGTTCCAGAATATCACGTAATAAAGGAATCTGTCCATCATGTAGTCCTAATCTTGTACGTTCCTCAATAGCAATATTTTCTGCTGCTTCGCTTGTTGAAAGCCTTCCTGACTCATATACAGGTGGGTATTTTCGATTCAGTGGAGAGCCTGTTATTTGCTCAAGTTGGAGTGACCATATCAAAACGGAAGAAACATACGTTAAGTAATGGATTGTCTTCTTAAGCCAATCTATGTCAAACGAGAACTGCTACAGCGCAACCGTTTTTTGCTCGATTTATTGTAAAAACAGGAAGCAATGGAGGACATAAAGACGAAATTTCCTTTTAAATCCTCCCTTTGTCGTCTTAACGTATGTTTCTTCCGTTTTGATATGGTCACCCCTTATATATTCGACTACACACTCCATCTGAAAGAAAATAGTTCAGCGAATTAAACAGAAAGTCGTAGTTATTCAGGAGGTCCGAGGTTACAGAAAGATGGGATATCTAGTTTCTGTCAGAACAAACATCACCAGAACGAGTAATCCTTATACACTCTTGTATAAGCTTTAGCCAAGTAAGCGAATCCATGAAGGAAACTAAGGAACGCACGTTGACCAAATCAAACGAATTGTCAGGAAAGTCCAAGAGTTCCCTATTGCAAACCGAAAGCAGAGAAGACTATCTCTACTTAATTTGCTGAATATTGCGAGCCGTAGGACCGGACGTATTCTCCACAACCTCGAACCGAACCGGAGTACCCGCTTTTATGGTACGATATCCTTGCCCTGGAATCGCTGTGAAGTTGAAGAAGACCTCTTCGTCCGAGCCATTCCGTACAATGATACCGCTTCCTGCATTGCTATCGAACCAGAGCACTCGGCCTTGAGCAACAAGGAGGCCGCTCTCGCCGAGTGGCGGAGCACCATGTTCCCACGTCTGCTGTGGAATACGAACACGTGTGATCTCTGGTGTTGTGTAGGCTTCGTAGGTATAGTCCGCACGCTTCTGCATAATGGCGCGTAAATCGTGACGTAGCTCTTCGAGTGTAGGGCGCCCGACAAAGAACCACCCATTGTAGATAGCATGAATACTCAGGTCGGGACGCAACACGAACGTATATGGTTGTGGGCGATAGGCGTACTCGCCCTCGGTCTCGTCGAGAATATGTATTTGTTTGACAAGTGTCCGTTGCTCATCAGAGAGAAAAGGCCATTGTGCATTGAGTCCAGCGCGAAACGCGGCATGTACTAGTGGCGAATCCACACCAATAGCTAGCAGCTTGCCATAATTGACCGTGAGTTCCTGTTGAAACTGCACCAGTTGTCGCAACTGTTCCTGATCACGTGGACAAAAGAAGCCGCGCATAAACAGCAGGATGAGTGGGTAACCATCGGAAAAACCAACCTTCTCATCAAACACGCTCGGCTTTGTCAATGTTGACAGACGTATTGGAATACCGTGTGAATCTGGGAATTCAAAATCTGGAAACTGATCGTTTACGTGGAGTGTCGTTGTCATGCTCTTTCTCTCCTCTCGAACTCATCATCTTGTACAAGGATATGTCGATACTCTTGCGTAAATCTCTTTTTCGCCCGCGTGATTCGTGCTGCCGCAGCACTCGGTGAGACATCGAGCTTGATCGCGATTTCCTGATATGGAAGGCCATATGCAGCACTCAGGAGGAGCACTTGAACGTCCCGTTTTGGCATTGTTGCAAACGCCAGCGAAATAAGTTCCCACTCTGCAACGCTTGTCATACTCTGCTCAGACCCATATACATTCTCCCCTACGGAGATGTTCAATACATGGGCTTGAGTTTCATCATCATAATCAATTTGCTCGGTGGTAGAAATGTATGAAGAGGTATGAAGCCGTAGTCGCAAAATATCAATACTGAGATTTGTGGCGACGAAATAGAGCCATGGCAACAAATTACTCCGATCATAAAGCGTCTGCCATTTTTTATGAACGCGAAGAAACACCTCCTGCGTCACATCTTCCGCATCCTGTGGATTGGTGAGCAAGCGATAGACATGATGATAGACTTTCTGATAAAACTGTCCATACAGATATGTAAAGACATTCGACTGCTCATCACTAGCAAACGCCGTTGTTTCATAGGATATCTCTATTGGATGGGCTACAATCACATGGACCTCACGTATCTTGCTAGAAATCGAGAAGAAGGGAAGACGTAGAGCTTGCTCTTGTCATTGTATAAGAAGCGAGGAAAGGAAAAAGTTCTGATAACTTCTGTTTTGTGCTTCTAATAGCTTCCAGTTCTTGAATGTTGCTCGTCTACCGATTTTCTTTTGATCACTTGCCCCCATAAGGCGGCGCGGAGCGGATACCGGGGAAACCACGGCGGTATCCCCTGTCTCCAGACCAGAGGAGATAGCCCCTTGCAGCTTCACGTTTGAATGGTGACAAAAACTCTATCTGGGTGGGAACTGAGAGTTTGGTACTGGCGTTGCAAGGTTAGCAGTTGGAGCCTTGAGCGTGTACCCAATGACCGAACAGTTGATATCGATACCTACCGAGCCGTAGGGCGCACCGCCGGGACCTGTTAGCAGGTCGGGACGAGTAGCCGCTAAGTTGAAAACGACAACCTCATCGATCTGGCGCTTGTCATATCCCTCCTTGATGGCCTTCTGAGTCCACTCGCCAAGCTGGGCATCCCACAACGGGCTGTATGCGTCGGCATGGCGAGGGTCAGCGAGGGTTGGAAAATCTCCAAACACGTTGAGCAGGTCACCACCGTTGCGTAAGGCACTGATGAGGGCCGTGTTATTGGCTGAGGCATCCTCGCTCGCGTGACCGTCTTTGACCAGATGCACAAACCCTTGTGCTTGTACATTATTGGCACCTGTCTGTCCATTGACGAAGGCAAAGAGCCGTTCGCGGGCAGACCCAAGAAAATCGTCTCCACCATTGAACGCTGCTTTGTCCAGTGCGGGGACATAGGTTGCACGTTCCAGTACAGCAGTAAGGGGTTGACCAGCGTCTGTGCTGAGATAGACGATTGGCTGACCAGCATCGAAGCCTTTGACAAATAACATGTCAACCCATGACTCAAGAAATTGTCCAGAGGGCGACTTCGAGGGGGCAATGTGGATGCCGAGAACACGATCATTTGTGTTGGTATGGTGGATGACATCGAATGAGCCATCACCAGTCGCTACAATAGGCGCACTATAGACGACGGGCGATCCCGCAATGCGAATGAACGGGCTGTACCCTGATCCTGCCACGGCACCGGGCTGGAATTTGGCGAGTGGGAAACCGTTTGGTCCTGGCACCGCGATACGGGTAGGGCTGAAATCCGGTGCGCCCTGGAAGTGGATTAGTGCTGGCCCGAACGGATTCTGCGCCGGTGTTGGGTTGTCAAGCGTCACTGTCTGTACGCAAGTGGGGCAACCGATACTGAGATTAGCAAGCTTAGGTGTATAGTTCACGCCCAGGTCATGCGCTAGCCCCGAGTCCGAGGAATCCAGGAGGACGTACCAAACGGTTTTGCCATATGCCTCCCCTTTATACAGTGGCAAACGAACTGTCTCTTTGCTAAGATCGACTTGAATAGCACTCTCCTCGGTTAATTTATCTCTAGAAAGCAAGCCACTGTTTGGTCCTAGTCCCCCTGCAACAGCCAATGCCGACTTCGTTGCATGTCCGATATTTTCTGGTAAGACGGTAACAAACATTACCACAAGTAGTACAGTGACTACGGCAATCAGTACAGGCATTTTTGTGTGTACCGACTTGAAGTGTTGATGCTTCATCGTATACATCTCCCTCATTGTTGTAGTACTACTTCTCGTAGTACTACAACAAATGCTTTCGTCTTTTGAGTTGAAACAAGGAATAGCAATTTATTCTCCGATATCGCCGCC
>CAXUIS010000052.1:8221-23922 GCA_964250915.1 uncultured Ktedonobacteraceae bacterium
GATGCCAACGTGCAACGGAAACGTAACTTGCGTAAAGTCACTGTTTTCATGGGCACTGGTGATAAACTGAATGTGAGGGGTCGTATCCCTCTGACTAGCAGCATGAGCAAATGCAAGGGATGGTGAGACAAGAAGCAAGAGAAGCAAGGCAAGAATTGCACTGCTTCCTCCTCTGCGTCCAAAAAAGCTCATGAATGAGTCTCCTCTTTATGAAATAAAAGACAACGATACGAACGTGCAAATACACATTGTAAGTGTACATGAGAGAGGAGGTCTCATTCCTTCCAGTTACTGCCGTTTTTCTCTTCTAGTGAGGTAGGTTTGGTTCTGTTTTGTTGCGAAGAAGGGAACACTCGCCCTTCTCTTATTTATAAAGAAGGTTGCTCTCCTGCGCCCAGCACTCGTAACGTCTGTTTTTGCGCTATGGTCATACCTGTTACGTTCTGGATATTCATGCGCTCGTAGGGGCGATCAACGCGCAACGTTTTGAGCAACCATCCCTTTGTGAGCGACCAGAGTTTGATGGTGCCATCCTCGCTACTACTCACAATTCTCGTTTCGTCAGGACTGATGCCTACAGAGGCCACGGCCCCTGAATGCCCTGATACTACTTTTTGTAGCGCATACTCTTGGGGGTTTCCGCTTATATCCCACGACTTCAAGCTAGAGTCGTTTCCGCCATATACCAGCGTTGTACCCGCGCTATTGCATACGAGTGAAACAATCGCCGCCGAGTCATCGTGCAGCGTGTGCAAGCAAGCTCCTGTATTCAGTTGCCAGAACTTTATCGTCTGATCGTAACTGCCACTCATAAGTATGTTGCCATCTGGGTGAAACGTTACCGCACTCACTCCTTCGGTATGACCATGCAACGTTGCAATGCAGCTTCCACTCGCCACATCCCACACTTTTACGGTACGGTCAACACTGCCGCTGGCAAGTAGAGAGCCATCGGAGTTGAACGCTACGGACCAGACCCAGTGTTTGTGATCATACAACGTTGCTAGACATACTCCACTTTCTACGTCCCAAAGCTTGATCGTGCCATCATCACTCCCACTCGCAATCAGCGTTCCATCGGGGCTGAACGCCACCGACCAGATAATCCCTGTATGACCACGTAGCACATGGAGACAACGACCGCTTTTGTTGTCCCAGAGCCGGAGTGTGCGATCATGGCCTGCACTTGCTATTGTCGAACTGTTCGGGCTACATGCGACAGACCAGATACGCCCCTCGTGTCCATGTAATGTGTTGAGACAATCTCCCGTCTCGGCATCCCATGTTCTAACACACGCATCTTCACCCCCACTTAACACGAGTGTACTGCTGTGGCAGAAGGCGACCGAGAGCAACATGCCTGTATAGCCACGTAGCATTCTAAGACACGCCCCCGTCGTAGTCTGCCACAACCGCATTGTTTGATCATCTGCTCCTGTCACCAGTTCCTTGTCGTTGGGATAAAACGCCAGCGACCAGATGGTGCCAGCGTGCCCCTGAAGTGTCTTACAACACTGCCCTGTTCGCACGTCCCACAATTTGCCGTTCTGATCGGCACTACCACTTGCAAGCATATCGCCTTGGGGAGCGAATGCAAGAGTCATAACACGTCCACTATGACCTCGTAGCGTGCGAGTACAACACCTCTTGCTGATATCCCACAATTTGATGGAATGGTCTTCGCTTCCACTGGCAAGGATTGCACCATCAGGACTGAACGCTACCGTCTGCACGCTATTCGTGTGCCCATACAACGTTGTCGGCAACGAGTTCCCTACGAGACTCTCAACATTCCACAGCTTGACAGAATGATCTTCACTCCCACTGGCGAGCGTTGCACCATCAGGACTGAACGCGATTGAAGCTACAGAACCTGCATGTCCCTCCAATGACATCTGTTGCTGTCCAGATGTGACATTCCACAATTTGATCGTGGAATCGTTGCCGCCACTAGCAAGAGTTGAGCCATCAGGACTAAACGCCACGGCTTTTACCCAATGGGTATGTCCTTCTAATGTGTTGATGCATCCTCGACTTTCAACATTGCTCACATCCCATAGCTTTACTGTGCGGTCATTACTCCCGCTTGCGAGGAGAGCACTATCGGGACTAAAAGCTATCGACCATACCCAACCGCTATGTTCAACGAAAGTGTACAGCTGTTTCATATCAGCTACCTGCCACACACGAATCTCGCCATTGAAACTGCCGACTGCAATAAAGCAACCGTTGGGACTAAAGGCGATAGAGGTAATGCTTCCGAATGTCTCTATGAACACAGAGCATGCGATACTGGATCCGGAAAGGTTCATGTCTTGTGCCTCAATCCCCTGTAAGTATGCGCCCCTAATTGTGAGTGCGGAGAAGTCGGACCCGCGTACATCGCCTTTGACGGAAGCAAGGATATTGATAAGGTTACCACCACCATAGCCATGTTGAACACGTGGCAGGCTTCTTACCAATTCAGTCAAATGTATGAGGTGCTGTTCGACCTCTTCCTTGCCGCCAATCTTTCTTAGTAAACGGGCAACAAGTGGCTTGATGATGAGGCGCACTTGACTCGCACGAATATATTCTTTGGCCTGTGCCTGCATGAGCGCGTACTTGCCCAGTAGGTTGAAGCGACTCTCCTCGATTTCTTTACTGACCTGTTGTACCAGCCGTTCGGTGACATATTCCAGTACCACTGGTTGTAGTGCGAAAAAACCACCCTTCTCGCCATGTTCCAATAACGAACGCCGATAGAGAGCATGTAAAGCCTCTACCAGCTTGCCGTCATGCACATCATGCAGCATGTTTTCTCGCAATATCTCGATAGACACCGAATTGCGTTCAATCGCAAGCCAGTAGAGTAGGTCTTGTTCCAGGGGAGCAAGTCGCTCTATCTGCTCGTCTAAAAGATGTCGAATGCCATTGAAATAAATTTCGCCTTGCTGTAAAAAATGCGTCATATCGCCATTGAAGAGATCGGAAATGATTTCAGCGACCATTTTCAACGCGAGCGGATTGCCCGCATACGCTTGTACAACGCTCTTCCATGCTGTATCATCGCCGTTCAACAGTCTTTCACGCAGGAGTTCTTGGCTCTCCTGTTGGCTCAAGCCTTTGATGGATAAAGAACGTATTGGTGAAGAAGGACTTTCTAATGGACCCGTTATCTTCAATTTCTCACGACTGGTCAGGAGTATACAGCTTTGATGGGTACTCTCGGCAATGCGCTCGATAAACCTCTCGTAGCCTTCGTAGCCCTCACGATACTGCCCATCACTGGAGCCTACCTGTAATAGAGTTTCTACATTGTCCAAAACTAGCATACATCTATGAAAGCGGAACAAATCGAGGACGAGTGAAATATTGCTCTCGTCTGAGTTGGTAAGGAGGTGAGACTGTTGCTCGGAGAAGAACGTGATGCAGTCACGCAGCAGTTCGTGCAGAGGCGGCGCGTTTTTCAATGAACGCCACAATACGTACTCGAAATTGTGACTGATCTCATGAGTCAGTTTAGTTGCAAGCGTTGTTTTCCCAATACCACCCATACCGAGCAACGTCACCACACGGCATCGGTCCTTGAGAAGCCAGCACGAGAGATCAGTTAGTTCATTGCTACGACCACAAAAGAACGAAACATCGGGCGAGGCATCCCAATCAACAACTCCTGTCCTATTTCTCACATTCTGCGTTGTTGTATCTTCATTACTCTTTGTAACTTGTTGTAAGTCTAAAGGTTCCGTTTGGCGTTTATTCAGCAACACCGTGAACCATTCGTCATCGAAAATCGCTTTGCGGCGCGGGGCGTGGAGCGATATCTGCTCCCATATCGCTCGCGCCTCTTCGCGCTCATTTCCTAGCGTAAAGACATTTTTAGAGAGATACATCTCAAGAAGCTTTTTGAGGTTCACTCCTGTCGGATAATCACTGCCAGCCTCCCAGTTATAGACCGCCTTTTCGCTCACTCCTAGCAACTCCGCCACCGCTGCCTGCGTCAGACCTGCTTTTTCTCGCAACGTCAACAGTCGTAGCCCGAAAGTGTAATTTTTTGTCGTGTACTGATGGGATGTACTCATGTATCCTGCACTTTCGCCAAACGCTATAATTCATCTTTGTAATGCCACGTCTGGTTAAACCTTTTTTGCTAGCGAAAATGTTCTCGCGTGAAGCAACAATTATCAATCCACGCGTGGCACACGAGCCAGGATTTCTGCGACGACATTGTAATTGATGGTGCCAAGTCGCTGTGCAGCATGTACTTCGTGAGCGTCGCAATTAAGAGCACCCCTGCATAGGAAGGGACTGTGCTGAAACGTTATAGTGACGGATGTAAGAATGATTGAGTTTCGAGCAGTATGGTACACTAGGTTCAACGTTGAACCTAGTGTACCATACTGCTCGGTAACTCGTCAAGGAATGTGTAATGTAACAATCGAGAGAGAAGAAATAAATATACATTTAGTGGATTTATTCTCAGGAAATAAGTGCATTTTCAAGAATATTTTTTTGAACAGGATACCTTAGCTCCTGCTTACGAATTGGCTCGTGACTGATGAACAAAGTGCTACACACATTTTTATCATGTATCGTCAACATTGGAGTGGTAAGGAGAGTTACAAGTTTTTGAAAACGTGTCTGGATGGGAAGAAGTTCAGGTACTCGACTGGCACACCTTGCGGACTTTGGTGCCATTGACTAGTCTGGAACAGAAGAATCTGAGTCACAAAGTATAATAAATGCTAATAACTTTGAGAAGCTCTTGGCATCAGTTCCTCTACTTAATCATGCCGAACAGGTTGTTTAACGACTCAGCAAGTGTTGGATGAGCAAACACGCCTTCCTCTAACACGTTGTAGGGAAGTTTGTCTAGCAACTTGTCGGAGAGAACGGAGCAGCGGTCACGCCAGTGCATGTGTCCTGTCATGGCACGGTGGGAGCAACTCAACAGAGCCTACCCGTAGGCAAAAGACGGTCGGCGATGCTGCACCGTTCGGGCTGGAAGGATGCCGTCACCCCTGCGTTACGCTCAAGATAAGGTTCTGTCTCCTGGGCAAGCAAGAGCACTTGGACGAACAGGTCCTTCAATTCGGGCAGAAACGTGCGGCGTTTCACCGCACGTGTATAGTGATCGGGATAGATGGTGCCCGCGATGAAGCGGAATGCCACTGACTCATCCGTGGCACGCTCGATCTTACGTGAGCTGAAGATCCCAGTGGCATACCCATAGAGCAGCAAGCCCAACAGCATTTCAGGGGTGTAGGGTTCCCCACCGCGCACCCCATACGTTGCATACAGCTCCGAGAGATTAAGCTGGGCCACGCTGTCTACCACGAAGCGGACCCAATGCTCGGGTGGGAGACAATCGCCCAGCCGCACCGTCAGATCACGTGCCTGTTCGTAGTCCACCTCCTTGAATGTTCTACTCATATTTTCCAGTATACTATCACTGACGAGGGTGTAAATCCCACCATAATGCATCTCAACGAAACAAGGGAAACGATAAGATATCCATTAGGAAAAAGCAGCAGCGTAGTCGGTGGCAAACTCCTCGAAGGAGCGTGCTGGGCGGCCGAGGAGCGATGGCACATCCTCGCTGAGCCAGCCAGCGTCGCCATCAGCGATCATGCTGAATGCCTGAGCGTTCATCTCGGCTACCTGCTTCGGGAGACCAGCATGAATCATCACGTCCTTATCCTCCTCGAAGCTCAGCTCGCGGTAGGTGACCGGACGACCGAGTACCTTTGAGAGTGTTGTCGCAACGTCGGCATAGGTAATTAATGTCGGGCCGGTGAGTTTGTATGTCTTTCCGACATGCGGGGCAGGTGAAGCTGCAATCTCGGCGGACACTGCGGCTACGTCCCGAGCATCGATCATACCTACGCGCCCCTTGCCCGCCGAGGAGCCGAATCCGCCGGTCTTCTTGATTGCTGGAGCGAGTGCCAGGACGTTCTGCATATAGGCGTTTGAACGTAACAGCGTGTAGCCGAGTCCAGACGCAAGAAGCCCAGCTTCGATCTCCGTCTGCCAGCGCCGTCGGGCGATGGGAGAGTCTGCCGATGCGTTACTTGTGGCCTTGATGACATGTTCGACACCCGCACTCTTTGCGCTCTGTACGACGTTCAGCTCCTGAGCCGGAACGGCTAGGCTGACGAGCACCACGGTTGTGATCCCCTTCATTGCCGTGTCGATGCTTGGCAACGAGTCTAAATCACCCACGACGATCTCCGCTCCGATCTCTGCCAACGACTTCCCCTTCTCAGGGTCCCGAACCAGCACACGTACAGGAAATTCTTTCTGCCGCAATAAGCGTACCGTCTCGGAACCGACCTTCCCGGCTGTTGTGACTAAAATCATGATTGGACTCCTTCTCTTTCGCTCTCACGATGCTCAGCGCATACCAGAGCATCGCTCTTTGTTTCTCTCTACCAAGTAGTGTACAGTGCGGCAGTGACAACAGTATGTCAGCAGCGTTCTCACTTTCTAGGACTGCTCACAATTTTGATACTGATGCACCATCGTTCGTGCTTCTTCAACCAGATGATCCCTCAGTGTATCGGGTTCCAGTATTCTTACATGACGCCTCCAACCCAGCAGCCATTGTACAATCTCGCCCGGCTGGCGAATCATCAATGTCACTAGCAAACTATCTTCAGGCTCCTCTTCGGAGGTCACGAAATACTGGCGTCCCTCCCGTACCCAACGAGCTATTTCCCTTTGAGCATCTTACTCGTATATCAGGGTCTCTGACCAATTGCAATAATTTGCGTCCCTTTGTTAGAATGCTCTAGGTTTCTATTTTTGTAAGGAGAACATGCCATGCAATGGTCCCCTGTTTCTAACCCCATCATCGATATTCACCGCCATGTGGCAAATCCTAGTTTACTGACGACCCTTGCCTCCATTCCTCGAGAGGTGTTTATTGAGGAACGTCCTGCTCAAAAGGACGTACCAAAGGAGACAATACGTGTTCAGATGTCTGAACTTAGCGATATTGATGCACAGGTGCAAGCGCAAGACCAAGCAGGTGTTACAAAAGGTGTTCTCAGTAATCCGTTTCGGCTCGCAGACCTCAAACCCCATGCGGGAAGCGTTGCCGGAGAGATTGCAGCGATTCTCAATGATGATCTTGCGACGGTTGTCTCCAAACATCCCAGCAAGCTTGATTTTCTTGCGACCGTGCATCCATTTGAACCCGGATGTGCTCAAGAGGCTGATCGAAGCCTGACGCAGTTGGGAGCGAAAGGGCTGACGCTTTGCACAAGTTATGCTGACCGTTGGTTAGATGATCAAACGCTAAATCCTTTTTGGGAGTATGTTCAGTCGCGCAATGTTGCTCTTTTCCTGCATCCACCCATTACCCCTGCATGGCTCCCTCTCAATGACATCTATCCGATGCAAGAGATGCTCCATCGAACCTTTGATATCATGACGATTTGCAACGCGGCGCGTAGGGACCTACAGTACCTATTTTTTCATGCAAGGTGTTGGTTTCTTCTTTCTGAGTATCGTCCTCATCATAAGTGGCTCCTGGCGACAGATAGATGTTGCCCACAATTGGCAAGTATGGATATGGGCACTCGTCATAGCTATGCTCAACACCGGAAGTTACCTCGCACTCTATCGAGCATTTCAGGTAGGGGTATTGTCGATAGTCGCGCCTGTCGCATCAGGGTACGCAGCAATCTCCGTCTTGTTCTCGATACTCAGTGGAGAGAAACTCACCGTAACTGCTCTCTTGGGTATCGTTGTGGTTCTCGTAGGAGTCGTACTTGCAGTAACAACCCTCCCACACAAAAAAGAGGATGGAGAGCAGGAGAGCCGCATACAGGCCAATGCTCCTCCTGAAGTCCAGGCGTCCAAAAAGAGAAGATTGCCCGCAGGCGTTGGTTGGGCATGTCTCGCGGCATTGGGTCTTGGCATCACATTCTGGTCACTCGGATTTGTCGTCGAACCGAGAGTGAGTGCATTAGTCACTACATGGTTTCTTCGGTTAGTCCCACTGTGTCTGTTGGGATCACTCTCCCCATTCATCCCTATACAAGTAAAAACCAAAAGCAGCACCACATGGGCCATCATTATAGGGACAGGAATACTGGATACCGTGGGCTTTCTCTCCTCTACGGCTGGTCTGGCAACCGGTCAGATTGCAATTGTCAGTGTCCTCTCATCACTCTATAGTGCGATAACTGTGGTACTGGCATGGATATTTCTCAAAGAGAGGCTACGCTGGAGCCAATGGATAGGGATCATGTGTATTCTGGGTGGGATAGTACTCGCCACAAGGTAAGGTAAAAAATCAAGTTGCACTTCCTTGACATTCATCTGTATAACAGACACACGAAACAAAATATGAAAAAAATGTCTGACTTTCTCGTGAAGAGAGTAGAAAGGATGAAAAGACATGAGTGAAGGATTTATTTCACGTGGATTCCGAGGCCGTCGCCGTCAAAATGAGCTGACGGGACGCATTCCCCCAGGACAACATCTTGAGCGAGGCTATCCGGTCCTGTCGGCTGGTCCAACACCACACACGCCGCTTGAGCAATGGGGTTTCTCCATTGAGGGGAAGGTGAAGGAGACAAAACACTGGACCTGGAAGGAACTGCTTGCGCTCCCGCATGAAACACCAACGGTTGATATTCATTGTGTCACCACCTGGACAAAACTGGATACCACTTGGGAAGGAATATCTGTTGAGACGCTGTTACAGCAGGTGGACTATGATCCGAATGTCGTGAAGTATGTGGTTGCCTTCAGTGATGGGGGTTACACCACAAACCTTCCGCTTGCAGACGTGCGTGAAGGGAAAGCATGGGTAGTCTTCAATTACGATGGAGAACCTCTCGCGCCTCAACATGGCGGTCCTGCACGCCTACTTGTCCCACATCTTTACTTTTGGAAAAGTGCTAAGTGGGTTCGGGGCCTTCGATTGGTCGAGAAGGATGCCCCCGGCTTTTGGGAGTCGCTTGGCTATAACAATTATGGTGATCCGTGGAAAGAACAGCGTTACCAGGGCGATTAATGTGGCAATTTGGTGAGGTCGTGGAGAAAAAGGTAGAAACAGCACAGGCGACGAGTGTCACGTTTCTGGTTCCTCACTGGCCTGGACATCGAGCAGGTCAACATGTTGATGTACGCCTGACGGCCGAGGACGGCTATCAAACTGAGCGTAGCTACTCTATTGCCTCCCCATCTGAGGCACAAGGGCATCTTACGCTGACCGTCGAACGCTTGGTTGATGGAGAGGTTTCACCGTACCTCGTCGATGAACTGCGTGTAGGAGACAAAGTCGAACTGCGTGGTCCCATTGGTGGCTACTTTGTCTGGGATACTCAGATGAGTGGTCCACTCTTGCTCGTTGCTGGCGGCTCAGGCATTGTGCCACTTATGGCAATGATTCGCCAACGAACTCTCCTCGGAAGTACGGTTCCAACACGTCTGCTCTACTCGGTACGCTCCTACGACGAGATCATCTATCGTGATGAACTGACTTCTCTAGTGAGCAAGGACACAGGTTTAGAGGTAATTTATACCCTGACACGTATGCAGCCTGCCAATTGGACGGGCTATCATCGTCGGGTAGACAATGACCTGTTGCGAGAGGTGGTGTGGGCAGGGAAAGAGAAGCCTCTGGCCTATGTCTGTGGTCCAACACAATTTGTTGAAACGGTCGCGCAAGGCGTATTGCCATTAGGGTATGAGCTAGAACGTGTAAAGACCGAGCGGTTTGGTCCAACAGGAGGATAAGCATGGAACAACTGGATGGGAACACTGCGGCTGGTGTCTTAGGTGAACTCTTCCCTTTCGAGATGACAACAGCCGAGTCAACCTGTAAGAATTGTAACGCGACGGGTGCTCTTGGCTCGCTTGCCGCCTATATACATGGGATGGGCACCGTTGTACGCTGTCCTTCCTGTGATCACGTCCTCATACGTGTTGTCCATGCAAAGGACCGTTACTGGCTCGACATGAGCGGAGTACATGTCTTGCAAATTGCTGAGGCGTAGTTCACCATCTCCCCATGCAAAAGAAAAATAAAAAAAGCAGAGAAGAAAGGCAAAAAACAAGATGAAAGCGATTGGCTTCTATCATTCCTTGCCGATTACTGATCCTGAGAGTCTGATTGACCTGGAACTGGAGAAACCTACGCCGCAGGGACGTGATCTTCTCGTCAAGGTGAAAGCTATTTCGGTGAATCCTGTTGATGTAAAAACTCGTGTTTCAAAATCACACACTGAGCATTCCGCTCATATTCTTGGCTGGGATGCGGCGGGGATTGTTGAAGCGGTTGGACCAGACTGCACACTCTTTCAGCCGGACGATCAGGTCTACTATGCGGGCGATATGACTCGACCGGGAACCAATAGTGAGTATCACTTAGTGGATGAGCGTATTGTAGGCCACAAGCCGACTCGCCTCGACTTCGCTGAAGCAGCCGCTTTACCACTCACCACCATTACAGCTGGGGAAGGGATATTTGACCGTCTCGGAGTCTCTCAGCAACCGGAGCGCAACCGGGGCAAAAGCATCTTGATTCTTGGGGCTGCTGGTGGTGTTGGTTCGATTGCCACACAGCTCGCCAAATGGGCGGGTCTGACCGTCATTGGAACAGCATCGCGGCCTGAGAGTCAGCAATGGGTCAGGGAGCATGGAGTCGATGAGGTGGTTGACTACCACCACTCCTTCGTGGACCAATTACAGTCCCTCGGCTTGCAATACGTTGATTTTCTCTTTTGCCTGAACAGCGCGAGTTTGGGCAAACGCTGGAAGGACATTGTGCAGATCATCGCACCTCAGGGAAAAATCTGCAATATTAATGAACTGAGTGATGAGATTCACTTGTCAGACCTCAAGCAGAAAAGCGTGACCTACGTTTGGGAGCTTATGTATACCCGTTCCATATACCACACGGCCGATATGATCGAGCAGCATCGGTTGCTGAATACGGTAGCGGGTCTAGTCGATGCGGGCAATATCCAGACCACCCTCACCACCAGGATCTCGCCGATTACTGCCGCCAACCTGCGCAAAGCACACGAACTGGTGGAAAAGGGAACCATGATTGGCAAAGTAAGTCTGGAAGAGTTTTAGCAGGATGTGCTGCATCTTCTTGGGAAGGCTCCGTCAGCCGCCATGGGTCGTGAAGGATTAAGTAGAAGAAGAATTGCCGCCATTGAGCCGTTTTTCTTCTTCCTTGCAAGTACCAATGTGCCAACGAGGAACGAAACTGAGACCACGTTGGGACTCATATGCTGAGTTTTGGACAAAGAGGAAACACATGAGGTTGAGCGATTTGGCGAATATCGCAAGTATTTTGCAAGGCATTTTTGTCATTGTTTCTATTTGCTATCTGTGGTATCAACTGCGGGAAAATACACGATTAGCGAGGGCTGCGAATACACAGGCATTAGTCGCATTATCTTCGCCGTTCTACTTACAGCTGGTACAAGATCAGGAATTATCCAAAGTTTGGCAACAAGGGAGCATCGCATGGGATGCAATGAACGAGAGCGATAAATTTCGTTTTCGAGATATGGCACTCTGGTGGTTAATTTTCCATGAGAACATTTACTATCAATGGAAAAAGAAGCTGATCGACAATCAAACCTATAATACATGGGCAAGAGACTTTGAAAAACTCTTAGCAGCATCAAGCCTCAAACACTTTTGGGAAGACCTTTTGAGTACAACCTCATTTGAAGCATCTTTTAATGACCATCTGCATCAACTGATGCGACAATCGAAGACACCATAACGAAATAGTATGCAACAGGAAAAGAGGAAAAGCTGAAAGCTCATTCTTGAGAGAGTACTACTAGCAACACTCCTTGTTTGTTGAGCCAGCAGCTTTGGCAACAGGTCCACTTCCTGCGAAAAGCACCGTTGGTTCTCTCTTGGTAGCGTCAGAAAACCCTTCTTAAGTCCCCCCTCTCCCCGTCTGTGGACTCATCACAAACACGCTCGACGACAGGTATACTTTCCACATCGACAGCCGCTTGAGTATTCACTATAGGAGTGCAATGAATAGCCTCTCTATGGAAAAGCAGATATCCTTGTATATACCAAACGTCCGCTTGTTTTGGAGCCTTTCGTCTCGCGTTTCTCATCACGCTTACATCTACAAACGACGCCATTCTGCGAAGAAATGGCAAAGAAAAGGAGTTGCTCTATGGTCACAACCTCAGTAACGAAGAAGCCAATTGGTTCGTTCGCGTACAATATGCGCGTGATTTTTGTGATTGCTGCCTACCTGCTGGCCCTATGTATTCTGATCCAGGTCTTTCTGGCTGGACTCAGTATTTTTGCTTCACCCACCTACTGGACGTTCCATAAGACATTTGTTGTGTACTTTGAATCTCTCCCACTGCTGCTGATGATCCTCGCATTGCTGGGCCGTACCCGACATGCATTAGTCTGGTTCAGCCTCTTGTTAGAAGTTCAGATCGCCCTGCAATATGTGTTTGTGTATCTCCCTGTAAGTGTTGTCGCCGCCCTCCATCCCGTTAATGCGGTGATTATGTTCTGGCTCACCATTTATGTAGCACGGCGTGCCATGAAATTGGTACAACAGGGAGCGTATCAGAAAAGAGAAAAACAAGCGTGAGTCATCTTTTTCGAGGAGAGAGAGTGTCTAAAAAACTGTTTTTAGTATTGCTCTTTAGCAGTACAACTCTTGTCTTACTTGTTGCCTGTGCTAACATAAACTCCGGCACACAAAGTTCTTCCAGCACTCCTTCAAATGCTCAAAATAGCGTTCATACAAGCGATACCATGTTTGTCCCATCACTTGTGAGAATAAAAAAAGGAGAGAGCGTTACATTGGTGGCTGATACCGCTACGCCGCATATTATAGCGAATGGAACGTGGGACAATGGCACGGCGAAGCCGAGCACACCTGTGGTCAAGGATGTGTCGCTCAACGGGAACGGGTCAGAAGCTCTTGGTCCTTTTTCTACTGCAGGCACGTTCAAGCTCTACTGTACTATCCATCCTGGGATGAACCTGACGGTCGTGGTGCAATGACAACAGCATCAGTACTGTATCAGAGCACCTTTCCTGGTTGAAGGATGTATGATACGATGAGGTGATATACATTTCTCGAAGGAGGATGTGACGATGATGACTCGATGGAAGTCCACGATACGAATACGAATAATGCTCTCGTCTACATGCGTGTCTATCGCGGCAGTGCTACTCGTAGAAATACTGTGTGCGTCCATTGTGTTTTTCGTCGTCGTCTTTTCACCACTCCTTGACACGACGGAATTGAGCAACGCGCAACGCATCGCGCACGCGTATGCTCAACTCGCAAGCACTCATATTGGCATAGGGCCGTCGCTCGATCCACAGATCACCTTTGCACCTAATGCACCTACTCCTCTTCTCCCAAAGGACGAAGGGACGAATACTCCTGACGCGACGAACAGTGTTCCTTCTCTTGCTTTCCCGTATCCGGATTCACACCTCGTCGCGTTCGCACTGCTTCTTGCTCCTGATGGATCTGTCTTTGCTAGTTCCAATCCGCATGCGTATCCGCTTCACGTTTCGGCCGTCACACTCCTCTCTTCACGATATTCACTCGTCATGCACGCACTCAAAGGCGAGGCAGAGACGTTGATCGTCGGGACGGCAACAGGTCGCCTCGGTCAGGCGTGCGTGCCCGTCTTCAACCAGAGGCGACAAGTGATTGGAGCGGTCTATGTCCAACTCCCCCCTGACGTTTCGACCAGTTCCTTCTTCACGAATTTCGTAGGTGGTTTTCTTCCCGCCGCTCTCCTTCTCTTGCTCATCACTATCCCTCTCGGTGCTGGGTTCAGCTTCATGACCTCACGTGGGCTTCTTGATCGCATGCAACGTCTGCTCGATGCGACCACACAAGTAGCAGCAGGGCACTATCAACAGCATATTCAGGTCATGAGCGAGGATGAGACAGGAGTGTTAGAGTTGCGGTTCAACCTTCTAGCGAGGCAACTGATGGAGAGCATCGAGCAGCGACAGGTGCTTCTTGAGCAGAATACACGGCTTGCCGAACGTGCTCGCATCTTCCGTGATCTGCACGATGGTGTGAAACAACAGGCATTCGCGCTCATGATGCAAGTGAGCACGGCACGGACCCTGATAGAGACGCAACCAGAGGCGGCGCGTATTCACCTTCAGCATGCTGAGGCATTAGCCTATGAAGTGCAACAGGAGTTAACCGTGCTTCTTCACTCGTCACACCCGTCCGTCCTGAGCGAAAAAGGTCTTGCGACAGCACTCCAGGAGTATGTGACAACGTGGAGTCGGCAGCAACAAATTCCCGTGCAACACCATATTGACGCGTGTGCCTTGCCACCTCTTATGGAAGAGGCATTGCTTCGTATTACTCAAGAGGCCCTCTCAAATGGTGCGCGTCATAGTCATGCTACAGCCGTGACCCTCGACCTCTCCTGTACACACGAGCGGGTAACGCTCATCCTTGAGGACAATGGTTGTGGCTTTGACCCGGACGACCCGGCACTCGTGGAGAGAGATGGCGTCGGCTTGCGGTCCATGCACGAACGTCTTGAGGCGTTTGGAGGGACGCTACGTATAGAGAGCAGGAAGGGGGAAGGAACACGAATAATTGCGTCTTGTCCTGCCCCGAACGGGAAAGAAAATTATGAAGAGGGACACGTTCCTGTCCCTCTTCTCGCTGACGCAGAGGTGAGAGAATGACTCACTCGGTCCGGCGTATCAGCATTCTCATCGTGGATGACCACAGTGTGGTGCGACAGGGAGTACGTGCCTTCCTTGAGGCTCAGGCCGACTTCTCGGTCGTCGGTGAGGCAGAGTCGGGTGAGCAGGCGGTTCAGCTTGCTGAGAAGTATCGCCCTGATGTTGTCCTGATGGACCTGCTGATGCCTGGGATGAACGGCGTTGAGGCAACGCGCCTTGTCAAGCAAGTGAGTCCACACTCATATGTGATCGTGCTCACCTCGTATTATGAGGATGAGAATATTTTTCCAGCACTGCGCGCCGGGGCGACCTCCTATACCTTGAAAGACATTCATCCAACGGAACTTGTTGAGGCGGTCAGGAAGGCGGCACGGGGCGAATCGGTCCTGCATCCGAGAGTGGCCTCACGTCTCGTTCAAGAGGTGCGCGAGTTCAAACCTGTTGTCCCTGCCGCCTTCGCAGACCTCACCGAACGCGAGCTCGACGTCCTCCGCCTGATCGCGGAAGGAGAGTCAAACGCGACCATTGCCGGAAAGCTCGTCCTGAGTGAAAAGACCGTGAAGGGGTATGTGAGCACTATTTTGAGCAAATTGCACATCGTGGACCGCACTCAGGCGGCGGTCTTTGCATGGCATCAAGGTTTAATGGGTCAATAAGAGGGAGGACGAGGATCACTGTAAAAATCGCTCACAAGGAATCTCATACGTGCATCACTTCATAGACGCTGCTCTGAAATTCCTACAGTGTGCATGAAAACAACAAAAAGCTTGTTATACGCGGCGTTTCATCATGCTTAGGCAGCTTATGCATCGGTTTATGAGAACAAAAATATGCCCTGATAGATTTTTACAGTAATCCTCGTCCACTCTTAGATAAAGGTATGTGGGTCAAAAATGGTATAACTTCTTACTAGTCAACATCGTTTACTTCGTGACGAGATCAACCAGAGTAGAAGGTGGGCGAAAAAAAATTTTTTTATAAAAAAAAAAGATTAAAGCGCCAAGAAAAATTTTTTG
>CAXUIS010000053.1:0-23892 GCA_964250915.1 uncultured Ktedonobacteraceae bacterium
ACCAAAGTACACCTCCCCAGTACAAAAAACACAATCCCCCAAGCCGGGCTGCCCACGTGGACAGCCCTCCTTGCTGCATTCTGTTTTTGCTACGTATTAGACAGGCTGGCGAGTGCGACGCTGTTTGCGGCGCTGGGCTGCTGCCTTACGCTTGCGGCGAGCCTGTGGGCTTTCGTAGTAGGCGCGCCGACGAGCCTCTGAGAGGATACCATCCTGCTGCACCTTACGATTGAATTTTTTGAGGGCGATCTCGAACGAATCACCAGGATTGACGCGTACTTCGCTCATGATGACTACCAGCTCGATCTGCGGTCACTAGAACGACCACCTGCGGGACTCATCGTTTGGAAGCAATCGCTACAATACACGGGCTTGTCGCCACGTGGCTGGAACGGCACCAGAGCCTCGTTCCCACAGTTGGAGCAGGTTGCGGAATACATCTGGCGCGGTTCGCGGGAGCCACCGCTACGACCACGGGAATCGCCAGACTGGTTTTTGCGTGCGGCGCGGCAGGAAGGGCAGCGGCTCGGAGTGTTCGTTAATCCTTTTGAGGCGTAAAATTCTTGTTCGCCCGATGTGAATTCAAATTCCTGGTTGCAGTCGCGGCAAGTCAGGGTCTGATCAGTATATGCCATGTTTCTCCTAATTCTTGGACCTACTTGTAGGTGTCCTCGTAATATTCGCGTGTATCGCGCCGCTTGCAGCAGATAATCTTGTCCAAGCAACTCTATGCACTCTACAACGTTCTCCGATTATATCATACTCCCCAATAAAATGCACTAGCTTTGACGAAATACATCTCTTTTTCTTTCCACAACATCCTAGATTATACTCATACAAACATTTTACAAATCCCTCAGACTCTTTTGAGAATATTGCGGTACAGTATACACAGAGCAAAGAAATATCGTGTTTATAGTAATCATTCTACTGTACATAATTAGCATTCATGAGGTTTAGAACAATGTTAAATTCCGATATGCATGAAGATACAACCGAACGCGAAAATCCAACAAGACAGTTCGCGTCAGACCTCCACGAGGATACGACGGAGCGCGAAAACCCTATGCGATCATTCGTCCCAAGCGGACAGCCAACGAATGTGCAACCACCCATTGATGCATATAATACTGCTGTGCCAACCTATGCACAAACTCAATGGCATGAGGCACCAACCGCAGTTCCCGCACAACCATATCCAACTCATAATACGTATACTTCACAAACCGAGCCACACGCTCCCGTGCAGGCACCACAACCACAACCAGCACAACGACGACCATCACGCGGCCTACGTACAGGTGCGATCCTGCTGTTGACAGCATTACTCGCAGCCGTATTTGGGACAGGTCTTTTTGCTGGTTGGCAGTTTGGGCGCGGCAGCAGCACAGCAGCGACACTCACGACAGCCACGACAACATCATCAACAAGTGTTCCTGCAACATCAAGCGGAAACAGTGTAGAGGCTAGGCGTGAAGCGGTCATCGCAAAGGTGCAACCCGCCATCGTGCTGGTTACAGTGACAACCGCGAACGGAACTGCGCTTGGCTCAGGCGAAATCGTCAACAAGCAAGGTTACATCGTCACGAACAACCACGTTGTGAGCGGTGCGACAAGTATTCAGGTAACGCTTTCTAATGGCACACGCGCAACCGCCCAACTTACCGGCACAGACCCTGCCGACGATCTTGCAGTTGTCAAAATTACGCCACCTGCAAGCGGTCTTGCTGTAATCACCATTGGGGACTCATCACAACTCAAAGTTGGGCAAGAGGTGCTGGCAATTGGCAACCCTCTAGGCAACACACAGACTGTTACCAATGGCATCGTTAGTGCCTTGAACCGTAGTGTCTCTGAGGGTCAGGGAGGCGCAACTCTTCCAGACGCCATTCAAACCGATGCTCCAATCAATCCTGGCAATAGTGGTGGTGCGCTCGTCGATATGCAAGGAAACCTTGTTGGTATTCCAACGCTCACAGCGATAGACCCTGAGTTCAATACACCTGCAAACGGCGTTGGTTTCGCCATCCCCGCTAATCGTGTCAAGCTGATCGTGCCTCAAATCATTCAGACAGGTCAGGTGACACACACGGGTCGTGCAGTACTGGGCGTAAGTGTTACCAGTGTTGACGCTACCCTCGCATCACAATACAATCTCGGTATCGATCACGGCGTGCTCATCACGAGCGTTGCTAGCGGTGGAGCTGCCGAGCATGCAGGACTCAAATCCGGTGATGTGATTGTGAAGGTAGATAACACAACGGTCAATGACATATCATCGCTTGGGAACGCGCTTATCAGCAAAAACCCCGGCGATAGTGTTGCTGTGACATACTATCGCAATGGTCAACAGCAAACGGTCAGCGCAAAACTAGGCGAGTTACAAGCTTCTTAAGAAGAGTAAAATAACACAATGGGCGATGCCGTTTTCACCATGATGAGAACGGCATCGCCCATTGTGTTACATGTAGAACTATTAGCCCCCTGTATACCCAACGATATCGTCTCCGCCCTGCACAGCGAATGATGAACCATTAGTATTAAAGTACACTGGACGCTCGGCAACGAAGACGCCACCATTGGTCGTCTGCACCGTCATTGAGAACGAGTTAGCATCAATATTGGAACCCGCGTGAAAAATCTTCCCTTGTATGATCGATGCAATATCCTCGGTAAAACGAGAGTTCGCTGCCACTGACTCGTTTAGTGTATACGACTGTCCTAAACGATTGAACAAAGTGATAGAGATAGTTTCGGCGGTATTAGTTGGATTCTGGATGGTTAACCAATCGTTATAACCTGTAATGGCATAGCCTTCCGCGAAACTATAGGACGTGTGCACAGCTGGTCCCACTTGTCCGAGAACATCAGTACCGCCAACAGCAGTCATCATGCGTCCAGTGGTCAACGTATGTTTATACGTGAAGTACATTTCGCGCTGCACAACGATGTTCGCACCTGTTGCTGTCACTTCGGCAGAAACCTCTGGTGAAAAGCCTGCAAAGGTGTTGTTCGTGTTGACATTCCAGATCGTCTGGCTTTGTGCGCCAACCGTAATCGTATAGGTCTTCGTTGCACCACTCTTAGATTTGAGCGTGATGTTCACTGTCGCGGCTGTCTTCGCTGGATCAACATTGGCAATCGTGAGATACTCTTGCGTTGCGCTTGTGTACCCCTCAGCAAAGAGCCAATCCTTCGACAGGTTAGAGGCACCCATGATGTCATAGGCAGCGTTGACAGGCGCACCTACGAGATAGGTAGGACGCTCCACCACAATTGGCTGGCTGGAAGTTACAACGGCTGCAACATGCGCAGGAAGTGTAATTGAACCTGGATCAATATTACCACGTGCATTCGCCGCAACTGTCGTCGTTTGTGTTCCCGCAATGGAACCATTCAGGTAGTAGGTCGCAGTCACGTTTGCGCTTGTATTGTTAGGATTCAGAATGGTCAAGTATGATGTAGTATTTGATGAACTTGGCACATCAGCAAAGTAGTAGTTGGTGTTCAAGGAGGTCGCACCAAGCACATCGGTACCACTAGAAATGCCGTGGAAGTTCCTGAAGTACATTGGACGTTCGGCAACTACTCCGCTACAGTTTGGTGTCGCTGCTGCATTCACGGTTACAACGGCGGCAACGTCTGCCGCAGTACGCGACACCTCTGTATACCCTAAATCTTGATGAACTGCTTCTGTCCAGCGACTAGAAGGATGAATGGTGATTGCGACTGTCTTCGTCGTTGGCACACCACCATCAGGTGTGTAATTGTACTGAATGTTGGCTGCACACACCGTAGCGGATGGGTTTTCAACCGTCAGGTACTCACGGAAGCCCTTACCAACACGTCCCTCAGCAAAGTACCATATTTTGTTTGTAGGAGCAGAAGGTGTACTAGGTGGCGGAGTAGGAGTAGGTTGAGTGGTCACGTGCCCTAAACCAAAGCGCGTACTTGTCGCGCTCACTACGCCATTCGTCCAGTCGATTTCTACCAATTGACGTGTATTCTGTAGTGCAGGCAGTGTTTGCACTGATCTCAATGTGCTCGTGTCTATGACATCTCCTGTATCGCCTACGTAGACATAGCGACCGGAGAGATCGTTCAGAACCCAGCCCTCACGCTCACAATAAGTCTGACATGAGCCTGAATATCCACTCAACGGGCCAAGCTGCACGCTAGCAACGAACGTAGGCGCGGATGTAGGCAAGTGACTTACATCATACACTTCCAGTTGGTCGAGAGGGGCATCCATCACATATACCCGTTTCTCATCCGGTGAAAGCGAGATGCCATGACTGGGTGCCGTGCTCGCAGACCACGCACAGGAGCCACTGAATGGAACAGTATACAACGAAGCACCAGAAGTGAGGCTGAATACCTGGAAGCCACAGGTATTACTAGAAGTAGTAAATAAAAGTGTATTCGTGCCATTCACCGTGAATGGGCGCACACCATTAATCGTCGGTCCTACGTTGATTACTTGGTTGGTCGCTGTATTCACTACGTGTACATAGTTGTAGTTTGTACCAGTATAACCTGTCACATATACTTGAGTACCATCAAGCGATGCCACCACATTATGTCCATCAGTACCCGTGTTAATTGAGCCAATAACACTACCATTGCTCGCGTCAATAATGGAGGTGATGCCATCCGAGGAGTCAGAGCCATGTGGCATATAAATTTTGGAGCCATCAGGAGTTATAGCTGGTTGATCGACTCCAAAAGGATAGGTAACACTCCACGCCACTCTGTTGTTCACAAGGTCATAGGCCAGCAAGTTCCCATGCCCCCCAGCACAGACATTTGTACCACAAAAGGAAACGTAGAGCCACCCTCGACTCGGTGAGACCACGACTCCGCGTTTGCCAGTCTCAGGAATGGTGAACTGTTTCACCAACGCATGATTATTGTCGATGTCATAGACAAATACCGTTCCATCTTCCACCACGTACAACCAATGAGATGTTGTACTTGCATGTGCTCTAGGAGTCGCCCGCGTATTGATGAGTTGATACACCACGCTAACAACTAAAAGCAATGCAAAACAGGCAATAAGCATAGAGCGCATACTAAAAATACGTTTTACCATTTTATTTCCCCTTCCACTTCCCCGCATCTTGTCCAGATTTTACATGAATTAGTGTTTACAAGATAGCTCAAACTGACGGAGAGTTTTTTGTTGAAGACAAGATGCACTGCTATTGTAAAACTCATATGGGATGAGAAAGAGAAGAGAAATGGTTAAGAAACGGTTGTGAAAGGCATAAAGAGGTATACAAATATTTAAACGAATAAGCGTATTTATGTATAAAAATATGCTTATTCGTGTTCCTGCTAGTCCATCAAAGCACATTTGTCACTTTAACCAGGGCACCCGCAAGGGGATGCCCCTCCCATATGACATAGCCCCTTAGACACATTCACGTATGGGAGGGGCATCCCCTTGCGGGTGCCCTTGCCTCTGTCGCCTGATGATTGACGGACTAGCACCTTACTTTGAGAATGCCAGACACTTCTTAACATCCTCAAAGTCTTTTGCTGATGTGCTCAATGCATTGTACTGAGACTTATTTGGTCACATGTCCTAAACCGAAGCGCGTACTTGTTGCACTGACTTTCCCATTCGCCCAGTCAATTTCTACCAGTTGTCGTGTATTCTGTAGAGTTGGAAGTGTCGCCACCACTTTCAAGGTTTTGGTTGATATCACGTTTCCCGCATCAGCAGCATAGACATAGCGACCGGAGAGATCGTTTAACACCCATCCTTCGCGCTCACAAAAGGTCTGACAGGAACCTGAGTAGCCAGCAATTGAACTTAGTTGGACTGTAGCAACGAACTTTGGTGCTGAGGTAGGCAAGTGGCTTATATCATACACTTCAAGTTTATCCAGAGGGGCATCCATCACATACACCCGTTTCTCGTCAGGTGAGAGCGAGATACCATGACTGGGTGCCGTGCTCGCAGACCATGCACAAGAAGAGCCTCCAAAGCGAGTAGTGTACAGAGGCTTGCGTGAGGTGAGATTAAGTACCTGAAAGCCACAGGCGTTACTGGATGTAGTAAAAAGAAGTGTATGCTTGCCATTCACTGTGAATGGACGCACACCATTACTCGTCGGTCCTACATCAGTGACTTTCTTGGTCGCTGTATTCACGACATGGATATAGTTGTAGTTCTTACCGGTGTAGCCTGTTATGAGTGTACAGATTTATAAATCTGTACACTCCTTCTACAAAGAATGTCCTTTTTTGTGTTCCTAGCTTACTTTGAAGATGCCAGCCGTTTCTCGGCGTCCTCGAAGTCTTTTGCGGGTGTGACTTTCGCGGTTGAAGATCGACGACTTGCTAGCAACACGCCGACGAAGAAGATTACCCATCCAAATGCCATCAGAACCCAGAAGCCACTCTCGAAACCCAGAACTCGCGCTACACTACCTGCTCCTGCGTTTATCAAGTCTCCCAGGAGAATAAGTACATTGGCCCAGAGAATATTGCTGGTACGCAAACCCGCGATATTCTGTTGGTGCCGGTACAACTTAAATCCTGAATAGATTGCCACACCCACAACCGCGACAACGCCTAGTGTGTTGATGATAATGACCATCACAAGCCACGGACCAGGACGCAGAATGCCAGTACCAGGACCGACAATCTGGCTCAATTGCTGCATATTGATTTGTGCCAGTAACACTAAGGCTGTTGTCGCGCCACTCAGCAGATAGAGAAAGGTCAAACACCATGTCGTGACGCGAGGACTGGTTATCAGCGCGACACTACCCAATCCCAGCCATGCAGGAGTCAGCACACCAAGAATATAGTAGGCGCGGAAGAGAATAATACCGTTGTAGCTTGTGGGCTGTACGCGTAGCATAAATACATAGGCCAGTGTCGCAACGAAAGCCATTAGCAAGCCAACGAACCAGTACAGTTGATATGAGCGGTGGCGTCGCAAATATTGGCGCAGCACAACAGCCGCGAACAGGCCCGTTACCACCACATTGATCGTCGATGAGATCAGCGCAAAAGGAGTATCCATATGTGTTCCTTGATTGTATATAAATATCGAGCAAAACATACAAAAAAATAACAATGTTCTCTATAGAACATACAGAAAACTATGCAAGATTGCAAGAACCTATGCGATTGTAGGGACCGATTTATCGCGTCCTTGTCGGCATCGAATATGCCAAGAGGACGCGATAAATCGGTCCCTACAGACGCCTCATCATCATAAAACCGATAATGCCTAGCACTACCAAAATCGTGCCGAGAATTGCGCGTACCCAAACTGTGCTCGGATTAAAGAACGTCAGGAATACTTGGAATGGACTCTGCTGCACTGGTGTCTGTCCATGTGAGTTAGGACTTGTTACGGTCTGTCCCTTTACAGAGGAAGGCGTTGTTCCTTGACGAGTAATATGCGGAATGTTTGGTGCTAGTGTTGGATTTGCTCCACTCCCTGATGTGATACTCCCTCCACTGGAAGTTGTGCTACCGTTAGGTATTACTGTTCCAAAGAGGCCGGAGAGCAAAAAGACAATGCCAACCAGTGCTGCGAGTGTACTTACAGCCCTAACCGCGCCCGCAACATAAGTAGGCCATCCTCTCCGACGGAGTAGTGGCGTTATTGGAGCTAATGGGCGTACAGTGTTTGAGCTATGCGATGCTGCTACAGCAGGTTCAGCCGTTGGCAACACAAACGAGCGCGGTACTGGAGGTTGTGGCAGGGCATGAAGTAGCGCGACGGTTTGTCGTAATTCCGCTAGTTGCTGTTGACATACGACACAAGTTTGTAGATGTGCTTCAGTCTGCATCTGCTCTTCTGGCGACAGTTGCCCATCAATGTAGGCCGAAAGCCGTGCCGTTGTCAGGTGTTGCTCTTGTTTTGCCACGCATATGCTCCATACATAATAGATTGTTTGTGGTGGAGTGAAAGTTTATTCTTTGGTAAGACGATAGCTACGCGGTAAAAGTTCCTTGTGCTCCTGTAAATACGCACGTAAGCGAGCGCGTCCACGTGAAATGCGTGAGCGGACTGTGCCAAGTGATGCCTCTGTCGTTGCCGCCACCTCTTCGTAAGAAAGTCCTTCGATGTCGCACAGGACAACCGCGACCCGTTGTTCAAGTGGCAACTCTTCTAGCCCACGCTGAATCAACGCTTGTAACTCCTGGTTGAGCAACGTTTCTTCGGGGTTGCCCTCCAATCCAGTTGTTGCTAAGGCATTCAGCAAGCTGGGAGCGTGTGCCTCGTCATCTTCCGTCAGTGCCTCTAGGGACTCGGCTGGTCTACGACGTGTGCGCCGCCAAGAATCGCATGCCATATTCGAGCCAACACGCAACAACCACGAGCGGAACGAGGAACCACCACGATACGTCCCAATACCCTTGAACGCTGCAATAAAAGCATCCTGTGTCACATCAGCTGCTATATCAGGATCACCGAGCATGCGAAAGACCACACTATACAACGTCTGCTGATAGTGCAACACGAGGAAATTGAACGCATTCACGTCTCCGCGCTGGCTACGAGCGATGAGTTGCTCTTCATCATCTCGCATGGCCTTACTCATGAAACCCGCCTCACTTGTCTGGCTATTTGCGCCAGTGTAACATATTTTGTATGGCTCGGCTAGCTATCTATCATTGACGCCAGAGTTTCCAGGGCACCCGCAAGGGGATGCCCCTCCCATACACGAAGACGAACGTGGAGACCTGTCATATGGGCGGGGCATCCCCTTGCGGGTGCCCTTGTCCTCATCTCTAACGTCTATATTGTCCTGCGTTGACATAATTTGGCATACCGGACTATAATACTTGCAATAGACACACAATACTGTTGTGTGCCATGCGTTTCTGCTTCGGCGAGGAAGCAGAGGTTGACTCCCTTATCGGGGCCATCCCTCCCATGACGAAGCCTATATTCTCACGGAGGAGCGTTTATGTCCACCAATACTGGTGCAGGACTGGAAGATGTTGTTGCAACAAACTCAAGTATCTGCGACCTCGATGGCAAGCTAGGTAAACTTACCTACTTCGGGGTTGATATTCATGATCTGGCTCAACATTCGTCATTTGAAGAGACCGCGTATCTGCTCTGGCATGGCGCACTCCCAACACAAGCGCAACTCGAAGAGGTACAACAGCAATTTATCGCACAACGTGCACTGCCTGATGCCCTTGTTTCTATCATGCGACTCTTGCCAACAACTACCTCTCCAATGGATGTCTTGCGTACCTCCGTCTCCGCGCTCTCCGCATTTGATCCCGAACCAGGTGACAAGTCCGACGAAGCAAACTACCGACGTGCTATACGTCTGACCGCAGTAGTACCTACCATCATAGCAAGTTGGGAAAATATTCGCAATGGAAATGACCCGGTTGCTCCTCTACGTGATTCTAATCATGCCACTAACTTTCTCTACATGTTGACCGGCACCATGCCCGATGAGTATGCCGCACATGTCCTGGACGTAGCCTTAATTCTGCATGCAGACCACGAACTAAACGCTTCAACCTTCGCGGCACGCGTTAGTGCTGGCACGAAGGCGGATGTCTACGCCTCCGTTACAGCAGCGATTGGTGCGCTCTCTGGACCTCTACACGGCGGCGCAAATGAGCAGGTTATTCGCATGCTGTTGCGCATTGATGAGCCAGATCGCGCCGAGTCATACATTTCCGACGCCTTAGAGCGGAAAGAGCGTATTATGGGCTTTGGGCACCGTGTCTACCGTACAGACGATCCTCGTGCGACTCATCTTCGCGCGATGTCTGAGGAGCTAGGCAAACGCAACAACGATACACGCTGGTATGAAATATCGCGTATCATTGAGAAGTACGTCATGGAACACAAGCATCTCTACGCCAATGTCGATTTCTACTCCGCCTCGGTCTACTACTCGCTCGGCATTCCCATCGACCTTGATACACCCATCTTCGCCAGTAGCCGCACCGCAGGTTGGACTGCACACATCCTTGAGCAATATGCCAACAACCGTCTCATTCGCCCCCGCGCAGAATATGTCGGTCCGAAGGTCACAGAATATATAGCCATTGAGAATAGAGGATAATAGGGCAAAATCAGAAGGGTGTGCTAAAGCAGACCCGTACAGGGCTTCTATCGTGTGCCTGATGCCGTGATAGGTTCTTGTACGGGTCTGCTTTAGCACACCCTATAGGCGTTCCAACTGCCGATAAGGACGCGATAAATCGGTCCCTACAACGAAGGTGATATAATGAAGGCGAAAGGAACTGTTCAATGACGAGCAGGGAGGACAAACATGCACATTCGTATTATTGGTGCACCGATGGATTTGGGCGCGGACAGACGCGGCGTGGATATGGGAGCGAGTGCTATCCGTTACGCCGAACTCAGCGAACAATTACAAAAGCTTGGACATACCGTTTCTGACATAGGCAATCTCGCTATTCCCCAACCGGAGAGCCGACCAGAGGGCCAACCACATCTCAAATATCTTGAACCCATCATTTCTGCATCCGAAGAACTTTCCACGCTTGTTAGCACAGCCCTGGAGGAACATGAATTTCCGCTCCTTCTCGGTGGGGATCATAGCATCTCACTTGGCTCGGTTAGTGGCGTGGCACATGTCTATAAGAATATTGGTGTGATCTGGGTTGATGCACATGCGGACTTCAATACTGATGAAACCACTCCATCCGGTAACATTCACGGCATGATTCTTGCCGCCCTTGCAGGTATCGGCAATAACCGTCTCACGCATGCAAGTGGCTGGACACCGAAAATCAACAAAGAGACCATCGTCATTTTAGGCGCACGTGACCTCGACATACCAGAGCAGAAGCTACTGCGTACTCACAATATCTCCGTCTTCACCATGTCTGACATCGATCAGCGCGGCATGACCGAGGTGATGAAAGAGGCTATCGCCATTGCAAGCCAGCATGACAACCCTATTCATTTAAGCCTGGACCTGGACTCGCTTGATCCACGCGAGGCTCCTGGCGTTGGCACACCTGTACGCGGTGGTCTCAGCTATCGTGAAGCACATCTTGCGATGGAACTTGTCTCAGCCTCTCAACGCCTCGTCTCGATGGATGTTGTCGAGGTCAACCCTATTCTTGATAGCGAAAATACGACGGCGAAACTCGCTGTCGAACTAGTTCTTTCCGCACTCGGCAAGAAGATTTTGTAGATTGTTTTCTGTAGGGGCCGATACCAAGAGGGTGTGCTAAAGCAGACCCGTATAGAAACTGCCGAGGGCTACCCAGATGCAATGGAAATCCTGTACGGGTCTGCTTTAGCACACCCTCGTTCGTTGTACATCAGCCAAACGTCGCACATTTCCGCTTTGGCTGTACTCATTGCCTGGCTCTCTGTCGTATACTATATTCCATACAAGAATAAGAAGGAGGTTTTGCGATAAGTAGCAAAGACGCCACTTATCCCTACACATTATGAACGCAAAAGAACTGTTTATGAACGGCGAGTTTGTGCCAGCCGAACGTGGCGTCATTTCTGTACGCACACACGCCTTTGCTTATGGCACAGGCTGCTTCGAGGGTATTCGTGGCTATTGGAACGCTGAAAATGAGGAAGTATACCTGTTCCGCTTACGTGAACACTATGAGCGGCTACTTCGTTCCTGTAAAATCCTACAAATGTCACTGCCCTACACCGTTGACCAGTTGATTGAGATCAGTGTAGAACTGGTGAAACGTAACGACCAGCATGAGAATGTGTATCTGCGTCCAGTAGTGTACAAAGGCGAAGAGATACTTGGTGTGCGTTTGCATGATCTCGCGGACCATTTCATTCTGACTTCGGAGCCACAAGGAGATTATGTTCCCCTATCTGGCATGCGCTGTGGTGTGTCATCGTGGCGTCGGCTTGATGACAACGCACTTCCCGCACGCGCGAAAGTGACAGGTGGCTACGTCAATGCTGCATTGGCAAAGAGTGAAGCAATTCAAAATGGTTTTGATGAAGCGATTATGCTCACTCACGAAGGCAATGTCTCCGAGGGAAGCGCGGAAAATATCTTCCTGGTGTTCGATAACGAGCTAGTGACTCCTGGTGCAACCGAGAACATTCTTCTCGGCATCACTCGTGACACGGTTATCAAACTGGCACAGCGCGAGTTTGGCTACATCACACGTGAACACTCTATAGATCGAACCGAGTTATACATCGCGGACGAAATGTTTCTGTGCGGCACAGGCGCACAAATCGCTCCTGTCGTCAGCGTAGATCATCGGCCTATTGGTGATGGCAACATCGGTCCCATCGGTAAAAAGCTGCAAGACCTCTACTTCGACGTAGTACGTGGTAAGCATCCCGACTATCGAGAGCTGTGGTGCACACCTGTCTATACGAAAGTCCGTCAGCACAGCGAGGCGATAGATTAAGTTGTTTAGTGAAAAGAGGGACGAGAGGTTTACCATCTCGTCTCTCTTTTTTTGTTTTTCCTATACTTCACCTTCAGTATCGTCTATTCGCTCCAATACGCCAGAATTTCTATAAAAAGCCGTGAACGGTACACGAACGCCAATACTTGTTAACTCTATTTCGTCGTTTGGTCCATATGCTTGGTATGTCCATAAATGAGATGTGCGACGGAAAACTTCTATCGCCTGATACTCTGTGTCAATAAGGACATACTCCTGGATGTATGGACACGCCTGATAGTAACTGAACTTTTTCCCCCTATCATACGCTTCGGTGGATTCTGAGAGCACCTCGACAATAACACTAGGGAAACGTATCTCTTTTTTTCCAGTCGGCTGATCCTGCTCATTGCATGTGACCGACGCATCGGGATAAGTATATCGTTTAGAAGAGAGACGTGTCGCGGCATCAGAGTTGTAGACGTAGCATTGCTTGCTAGCAGTCAAAAGTGCATTTTCAAGAGCAAAGCAAGCATTCAAACTAATGCGAGAATGATTAAGACTACCGCCAGACATAGCATAGACACGCCCATCTATATACTCATGCTTCACATCATAACTGTTCCGTTCCATTTCTCGCCACTCGTCCACACTTATTTGTTGTTGTGATGAATGAGCATTCATGAATACCTCGCCTTCCTCTGTAACACCAACTTTCATTTAGCGCAACTTAGTATAATACAAAACAAGATCATTCGTCTAGGGAACGCTTCAAGCAACGGTTCAGAAGCGGTACATACTCTATACTTTGCTCAAGATGAAGAACACTCTCATCATTCCTGTACACCACCTTAGAAAATATGTAAAAGAGGCTGACAGGTGAGCAAGCCTTGAGAAGAGCCAGTTAACTCTATGCGGTGGGGCGGACAACGATCTCGCTCACATCAATATTAGCTGGCTGTTCGATAGCGAACGCGATGGCGCGAGCGATTGCATCTGGCGGCATTGCAGTCTTGTCCCGTCTCTCTTCGAGTTGGGCTTTCACCGTCGGGTTTGTCATAGTGTCTGCAAAGTTCGTTCGCGTGATACCAGGCGAGATAATCGTCACACGCAGTTTGTCGCCAGCCTCCTGGCGCAATCCCTCGGAGATAGCACGCACAGCAACCTTTGTTCCGGCATAGACCGACATGGTTGGTACAACGAGATATGCTGCAGTGGACGCGATGTTGACGAAGTGCCCAAAACCCTGCGTGCGGAAGACAGGCAGTGCCGCCGCGATACCGTATAGAACGCCTTTAATGTTGACATCGACCATCTCCTCCCACTCCTCGACGCGCAGGTCGTCAAGAGGAGAAATGGGCATAACGCCAGCATTGTTGATCAGAACGTCAAGCTTCCCGTACCGCTCGGTCGCTAACTTGACGAGGTTGGAGAGATCATCGCGCCGCCTCACATCTGTGGGTGTATAGGCAGCTTCACCACCTGCATCACGGATACGAGCCGCCAGAGCCTCAAGGCGATCCAATCCGCGTGCCCCAAGTACGACGTTCGCACCACTCTCAGCAAGCAGAAGCGCAGTCGCCTCACCAATTCCGCTACTTGCACCTGTAATAGCAACTACTTTTCCAGTAATGTTTGACATATTCTATCTCCTTTTCATACGCCTCGTAGCAACACTGGAACCGCCAACAAAATCGAGCGGCTTCTAGCCTTTGAACAAAAATGAAATGAAAAACTATACGATACATCACAAGATACACAATTGGCATGATAAATGCATTGTGCTTATCATGCCAATTGTGTATCTTGTGATGTATCGTATAAGAAAGCCCAAAACAGTATTAGCGTTTTGTATACTGTGGAGCCTTACGCGCACGCTTCAAGCCTGGCTTCTTGCGTTCCTTCATACGTGGGTCACGTGTGAGGTAGCCAGCCCGACGCAGGGCTAGTTTGAACTCAGGATTCATGCGTAGGAGGGCGCGAGAGAGTGCATGACGAATAGCTCCAGCCTGTCCAGCTGTGCCACCACCAAGCACACGAATCGTCATGTTGTACGTGTTGTCGATGTCAACTGCACGCAGTGGTGCGGCAATAACCGCCAGAAGCGCGTCACGCTGCCCAAAGTACGCTCCGGCTGTCTTGCCGTTGACTTCGATATTGCCTTCACCATTTGGGAAGAGGCGCACACGAGCCACTGCCGTTTTGCGTCGTCCCATGCCATAGTAGTATTCACCCTTAATGGTATCAGCCAAGGGAATTTCTCCTCTTCCGTTACTTCGCCTCGGCGGTCTCAACCGATGGCTTCTTCAACAATGCCTCTGGTCCAGTCCACATGACGGGCTTCTGTGCCGCGTGTGGATGCTCAGTACCAGCATAGACCTTCAAGCGCTTCATGATATCGGCACCGAGACGATTGTGCATCACCATACCGCGCACGGCATGAATGACGGCACGCTCTGGAAACCGACCCTCGATAGTCTGACGAAGTGTTGTCTTCTTCAAGCCACCAGGGTACTGGCTATGGCGATAGTAAACCTTCTGCTCCATACGGTTGCCTGTAACGGCAATCTTGTCAGCATTGATAACGATCACAAAATCTCCCGTTGGAAGATTGGGGGTGAATGTTGGTTTGTGCTTACCACGCAGAATCTGTGCGATCTGCGAAGCAACACGACCAAGAATTTGCCCTTCAGCGTCAATGATATACCACTGAGGGTTCATATCACCTGCTTTTGCAGTATATGTCTTCATGCGTTTGTTACTCCAAACTCTTCGGGATACTCAACCCGTACCAGGCACAGCCCATGCGCTGGTGCTGCTGCCCCAGGGTGCGTTTTTTCCGCACGTTGCACGATGTGCTCAAATTCATTCAGGCAGAGCCGTCCCTGCCCTACCAATAACAAGGTTCCAACCATCCTACGAACCATTCCTGTCAGGAAACCGTCCGCAGTGAAATCATAATAGATACAAGATGCATTTTCCACTGGTCGTATGCAACGTGCCTCTAGCATAGTACGAACACAGGAATGCGGTCCTGGTCGCATTGGATTTGTCTCATCGGGACTACGCCCGAAGGCTCCAAAGTCCTTGCGACCTAACAAAAGCTGACATGCTTCCTGCATTCGTACCACGTCCAATGGAAGTGGACGATAATAACTGTATCGAGCTAAAAGTGCTGTTGGCACGCTATCATTCCAGACGGTGTAGCGATAGGACCGACTCCGAGCACTAAAACGTGCATGAAAGCGATCTGAAACCTCTTTTGTCCAACGCACCGCTACCGAGTCCGGCAATACTGCGTTGAGTGCTCTAAGCCATACATCTGGCGTTAGATGCGAGTGAGTGTGGAAGTGTACAACTTGCCCACTCGCGTGTACGCCAGCATCTGTACGCCCTGCTCCATGTATCACCGACATCTCACTCGAAATCTGAAGAATTGCCGCCTCTAATACACCCTGCACAGTCAGCCCATGCGCGTCAGGTTGACGTTGAAAGCCATGATATCCGGTGCCATCATATTCAATACCACACGCAATATTCATGTCCTACACGTTCCCTTATGGTCTTCTATCAACATTAGTGTGATAGAACTCCTGTACGGGTCTGATTTTATCACACCCTCGTGCTAGTAACCATGGAGGTGTGATAAAATCAGACCCGTACAGCTATATTATACAAGCGCGATCTGAGCGATATCGGCGGCGTCGCCTTTGCGCTTACCTAATTTTGTAATACGTGTATAGCCACCGGGACGGTTGATATAGCGTGGTGCCAACTCGTCGAACATCTTTTTTACAACTAGCTCGTCTGGCAGCGCGCTCAGAATGACACGACGTGCATGCAATTCAATAACCATCGCACGATAGGCAGCCTGCAACGCCTTCTCAGCATCGTCCTCGTTGGAGATAATACGCAGCAACTCCTCGCGGCGTGCTTTCTGCTTATCTTCGAGGAATTTGCGTCCCTTATCAGTGAGCGGGGCTTTCTGCTGTTCCAGACGCTCTTCGTTTGTGGAAACCGTTCCCTTGAGCGAGAAACGACCACGACGCGCGAACGCAAGAATCTTTTCAGCACGGTCATCATCGTTCACGATGGACTTCAAATGTGCCTGGGCCGCAATGTGACCCTTCACGGCTGTATCAATCAACTTCTCGACCTCGGCTCGAATAGCACGAGCGCGAGCTTCGGTTGTCTCGATACGATCATAACGGATAAGACCAGCCATCAAATTACGACGTGCGGAACGACGGCGTGGCTCTGGCATGCTTAAACGGTTGCCAGCAATTCTGTGCCTCAACTTATTCCTCCAATCCGCCGTCGCCGTCTACACCGGCTCCGACAGTGCTTTTTCCTGGGCTGGGCAAGAAGTTGCGCTGGAGTAACCGCTCCTGTAGCTCTTGCAGGCTCTTCTCACCAAAGTTACGCACACCGAGGAGGTCTTCCTCATTCATTGATAGCACCTGACCAACCTTCGTGATGTTACTGCGTTTGAGACAGTTGTAGGCACGAACGGAAAGGTCAAGCTCCTCAATAGGTGTTTCGTAAATCTTTGGCGGAATTGGCAGGCTGCTTAGAGGTGGTTTCTCGATCTCTTGCACCATGGCACGATAATTGGCAAGCAATGTAAAGTGCCGCACCAGGATATCCGCGCTCTGACGTAACGCCTCATCCGGCGTAATAGTCCCATCGGTCGTCACGTCCATAACGATCTTATCAAAGTTGGTCATCTGCCCAACACGTGTGTGCTCGACGGTGTAATTCGCCTTCACCACAGGTGTATAGATAGCGTCAACTGGAATAACTCCAATGGGCTGGTCATCTTTTGAATCGGCAGGAATATAACCTCTCCCCGTCTCAACAACCAACTCCATTTCGAGTCGCGCATTCTCGTTGTCCAGCGTAGCGATGTGAAGTTCAGGATTCACAATCTCCACCGTGCTTGGTGCAACGATATCAGCAGCAGTCACTACGCGCTCCCCAGTTACTTCCAGGCGCATCGACACGGGATGGTCTGAAAAACAGCGGAGGCGCAGGTTCTTCACGTTCAACACAATATCAGTCACGTCCTCCACAACATTGGGGACATCCTGAAACTCATGTTGCACGCCCTCGATCCGAATAGAGGTTATAGCAGCACCTGGAAGTGACGAGAGCAATACACGTCGTAACGAGTTGCCGAGGGTCATTCCGTACCCCGCCTCTAACGGCTCAATATCATAGCTCGCATAATTTCCCTGTGTTTTGGTATTTTTAATGCGAGGCAAAGCAATATCTAGCAAGGTTCTAACCCGCCTTTCTTTTTCTACCGCTCTCTATCTTTGGTACGGGTCTGATTTATCACACCCACGTACGTCGGTAGTCCAAGAGTTCTTCGCCTAAGACCAGCAAGTTTATCGCTGGTAGAATTCAACCACCATCTGCTCATCAAAGGGCAGTTCGAGATCCGTGCGCGATGGTATGGAAACGACACGCCCACTCATTGCGTTGATGTCCAAGCTTAACCATGTTGGTACGCCCTTCTGCGCTAACAGCAATGCACGTGTCTTAAAGTATTCCAGGCCCTTGCTGCGATCACGTACCGTGATAACATCGTTAGGCTTTGCGATAAAGGATGGAATGTCTGTCTTGCGACCATTGACCGCAAAATGTCCATGATTGACGATCTGGCGAGCCTGTGCACGCGAATCCGCGAAGCCCATGCGATACACCAGGTTGTCCAGGCGCATCTCAAGAATTTGCAGCAAGTTCTCGCTCGTCTTACCTGGACGCCGTGCCGCTGCGCCAAAGTGTTTGCGGAACTGACGCTCTAGCACACCATAGGTACGGCGTACGCGCTGCTTCTCACGCAACTGCTTTGCATAGCCAGACTCTTTACGTGCACGGCTTGCACCATGCTGTCCAGGTTTAGTATTACGACGCTCAAGTGTGCATTTTGTCAAACACTTGTCGCCCTTTAAAAAAAGTTTAACCCCCTCACGTCTGCACAACTTGCAGACGGGGCCGGTATAACGCGCCATCTAAATGAATCCTCCTCACACGCAGTGCGTGCGTCACAATGACTACCCGTGGTGTTGGGCTATACACGCCGTCTCTTCGGGGGGCGACATCCATTGTGTGGAATAGGTGTAACATCAGTAATTGAAGTGACTGCGAGGCCGGAGGTTTGCAAGGAGCGAATCGCTGCCTCACGACCAGAGCCAGGCCCCTTGACATATACGTCTACCTGACGAAGGCCGTGTTCCATTGCTTTGCGGGCCGCCACTTCTGCTGTGACCTGAGCTGCATAAGGAGTGCTTTTACGGGAGCCTTTGAAGCCCTGACCACCAGCACTACCCCAGGAAAGAACGTTTCCATTGGGATCGGTAAGAGTCACAATTGTATTGTTAAATGTTGCCTGGATATGTGCATGTCCACGCGGCACTGACTTGCGTTCACGCCGCCTTACTTTGCCTGCACCCGTTGGCTTTTTCTTGTCTGCCATGCTTAGAAATCCTCTCCGACGTTACTTCTTCGCTGCGGCTTTCTTCTTGCCAGCAACCGTTCGTTTTGGTCCACGACGTGTACGTGCATTCGTGCGTGTTCGTTGTCCACGCAAAGGCAAGTTACGACGATGGCGCATGCCACGATAGCATCCGATTTCGATGAGCCGCTTGATGTTCAAGTCTACTTCGCGACGCAGGTCGCCTTCAACTCTGTGTTCACGGTCAATGACATCACGAAGACGATTCACTTCTTCCTCGGTCAGGTTTTTTACCCTTGTATCAGGGTTAATGCGTGTTCGTTCCAGGATTTTGCGGCTGGTGGTCAACCCAATCCCGAAAATGTAGCACAGCGAAATCTCCACGCGCTTCTCTCGTGGAATGTCAACGCCGGCGATTCTAGCCATCTTTTCCTCCAGCTTTCCGTGGTAGAGCGATACGAAACGCCCTATCCTTGTTTCTGTTTATGCTTTGGATCCTTGCTACAGATCACCATCACAACGCGGTTGCGGCGGATCACCTTACAACTATCACAACGCGGTTTTACTGAGGCTCGCACTTTCATGGCTTGCCCTCCTCTTGTACAGTTCTACTTGCTTACTTACTGGTCACGCAGATCGTCGTAAAAATTATAGCGATCAATGAGACAGAAAAAATTAATACATTAAAATGGACAAACGAAAGCATGTAAGATTGTGCTCTACAGCCTTCCTTCACGCGGTCTATTTCCAATTACTGAATGCTTCTTTAGGAGAAAAGGAATAGAGAAGGATGCTCTACTTCCTACCTCACGATATTATGATCGCGGACGATAGGTGATACGCCCTCGTGTCAGATCATAGGGGGACAGCACGACCCGCACCTTGTCACCCGGCACTATACGTATAAAGTTCATGCGCATTTTTCCTGAGAGGATTGCCAGAACTTCGTGTTCCTCGTCGATTTGAACTTTAAACATAGCATTGGGGAGGGCTTCAATCACTTTACCCTCTACCTCGATCTCATCCTTCTTTGCCATAGAATCCTTTCCCTAATAATGGGGTCAACAGAAAGTACAAAAGGGCAGCAGTGTCAACTGCTGCTGCCAACTATGAATTATAACATAGTTTTTACGGGAAGTCGAGAGGGAAAATCCATACATATGTATCTTCCCCTCCATACCCGCTTTACCGTGTTAAGATATCAGCATCGCCTTCGGTGATTGCCACGGTGTGTTCAAAATGTGCTGCATTGGTTCTATCAGCCGCGATAACAGTCCAATTATCATCAAGCACTTGCGTCTTCTTCGCGCCCGCGATAACCATTGGCTCGATAGCGATCACCATACCCGCTTTGAGGATAGAGTTAGGATATCCTGCCTCAACATAGTTGAGCACCTGTGGGTCTTCGTGCATACTACGACCAACACCATGTCCACCATAGTTGCGCACAACAGAGAACCCCGCCGCCTCCACAAACTGTTGTACCGCTCGCCCAATATCGTTCAAATGGTTCCCTGCACGGGCAACCGCAATACCTCGATAGAGCGCGTCTTCCGTCACTTTCAGGAGACGTTGCACTTCAGGAGATACCTCCCCGACGGGAACAGTAATTGCGGAATCAGCATGCCAACCGTTGTAGTTCGCGGCAAAATCGAGGGTTATGATATCGCCCTCTTCTAGCACACGTTTTCCTGGAATGCCATGTACCACTTCTTCATTTACTGACGTACAAAACGATGCAGGATAACCATGATAGCCCAATGCGCTGGACTTCGCTCCATAGTGCTTTAGCAACGCCGCTCCGAGCACATCGAGTTCGTGCGTTGTTATTCCTGGACGTACCGCGTTACGCAGTTCTGCTAACATCTCTGCCACGATATGTCCAGCCGCCCGCATCTTCTCGCGCTCTTCTTTTGATTTTATGATTACAGCCATGATCTATTCTCTCGTTATTGCTCTCCGTGGTGTTGCACAGCATGCACAAGGTCTTGCTGTACCTGCTCGATTCCCTGGTTCCCATCGACCTCCGACAGCTTTTGTTGTGGACGATAGTAGTCGAGCAGACGGATTGTTTCATTGAAAAAGATGTCTAGCCGCTTCTGTACCGCATCACCAGTGTCATCGCTACGCTGGTACAAATCGCTACCATCCTTATCACACTTCCCGGCGACTTTCGGCGGGTTCGTGTTTATGTTATAAACGTGTTGATGCGCCCGACAAATGTATCTTCCTGAAAGCCTGCTTAACAAAATGTCACGCGGGACGTTCAGATAGATAGCGACATCAATATGCCTGCCGTTTGCCTCTAATCCTTCATCCAATGCATGAGCCTGAGCTATTGTACGTGGAAAGCCGTCGAGCAGCACTCCTGGCGTACAATCCGGCTCTTGAATGCGGTCGAGAACCATTTTGACGGTGAGATCATCGGGAACTAGTTTCCCTTGATCTATGTATTCTTTCGCCTTACGTCCCAACTCAGACTCAGCTTTGATCGCGTCACGGAACAGGTCCCCACTAGCAACATGAGGAATACCTAAAGCTTCGGCAAGTCTATCTGCCTGTGTTCCCTTCCCCGACCCCTGCGCACCGAATAGGATAATGTTCACGTTTTTTCTCCGGTGGAATATCGTGGGAGCGCGTCATTGCACTCAAAGCGATCCTTGCAAGGTTGCCACAATGAAGAAACTCCCGACGGAACGGTACGAGCATTGGGCGCGAACAGCCGCGCCCACTCATCATGACAAGAAGCCGGAATAGTTACGCATGACCATTTGAGCTTCAAGCTGCCGAATCGTATCCAACACCACACCAACAGCGATGAGGATCGAAGCACTACCCAACAATTGGTTCGCACCTATACGTGAAAGAAACGGCAGAACCGCAATGAGGCCCAGGAACAATGCTCCCGCGAGCGTAATACGGTTGAGGATAGCGTACAGGTACTTGCTCGTCGGTTCACCAGGACGATAGCCTGGAATGAACGCACCTTGCTTCTGCAAGCTCTCCGGTATGTTCTGCTGTTGCCATACGACATAGGCATAGAAGTAGGTAAAGGCTACTACCAAAACAAAGTAGATAAGCCAGTACCACCATGTACTTGTGTTGACAACATAGGTAGCAATAAACGATGCAGCCTGACTCAACCACGGCGTGGTACTTGCAGTAAGATACTTTGACAAAACAGCTGGAAAGATGAGCATCGACTGTGCAAAGATGAGCGGAATCATACCCGCACTATTTACCTGCATCGGAATGTATGTTGTCTGAGCTGAGCCAACCAGCATACCACGCCCCACCTGCCGCTTCGTTGGATACTGCACTGGAATGCGCCGCTGTCCTTGATAGATGTACACAACTCCTAAAATGGTAATCAAGCCAATTATCAAGAAGACAGCGATGCTAACAATACCACCACCCGTGCCACCACTTGATGTAGCAGCAAGATAGCCCTGTTGCACGAAACCAGGGAGGCGGCTCACAATACCTGCAAAGATAATGATTGAGATACCGTTACCGATACCATTCTCCGTGATTAATTCACCAATCCACACTAGAATCATAGTGCCAGTGGTTAAGGCAATCAGGATGGAGAAGGTTTCAAGTGCATACTTAGGGTCAACAAGGCTGAAATTGGTCAATACACCAGCTTGTTGGAAGATGGCACATTGCCCTAACGCTTGCAACAAGGCAAGTGGCACCGTAATAATACGTGTGATCTGGCTAAGACGCATTCGTCCTGCCTCACCTTGTGTTGACAAATTCTGCAATGCAGGAATAATTGGTTGCAGCAGCTGCATCACAATCGTTGCAGTGATGTATGGATATACTCCAAACGCGACAATGGAGAACGTCTGCAACGACCCACCTGAGAATACATCGAGCAAACCGAGCAACTGACCGAGGTCCTTGCTCTTACTATTACTAGAAAAAAGATTGAGTAATGTACTCTTCTCTGCCGCCGTTAATGGCACCGTGATGTGCGCGAGAACGCGGAACACCAGAAGCATCGCTAACGTGAAGAGAATCTTGTTGCGTAGATCAGGAACGGTCCAGATACTTCGCAGTCGTTCCCACATAGAAGACTCCTTCTACAATTCGCATTTAACATTTTTTCTTCGCTCTTTACCCTAGAAATGATAGAGACGAAGATATACAGAGAAAATACTACAACGAACTCCAGAAATGTTTGCAATATATATCATACGTGCCAGATGCCAGGGAGTTCTATTCCCTGGCTCCTGGCTACTTCATTAATTCTCTTGCTGCGGAGCGGGTGAAGCAGGTGCTTCAGTTGTCTGAGCGGCAGGAGCGTTTTTGTCTTCCTTCTTACGCTTGGTTTTCTCGTAAGTACGTACTGGAATAATCTCAATTCTGCCACCGGCAGCTTCGATCTTCGTGCGAGCACCCGCAGAAACCTTGTGTGCATGAACAGTTAAAGCGCGGTCGAGTTCGCCATCACCAAGCACCTTGACTAGCCCACGCCCTTCAGCAGGAGTCATCAAACCAGCCGTTACGAAGTTTTCTGGCTGAATATCGGTTATGTTGGTATCAATCAGCGCAAGCTCGGCAATATTCACCACAGCGTAGTTATCACGAAAAGCTGTATTACTATTACCCAGACCACGCTTGAAGCCTAAACGCTTCGAGAGACGTGTCTGACCACCGTTAAATGCACGGTGTACCTTACCACCGGTACGCGCCTTTTGTCCCTTTGTACCGCGTCCTGCCGTTTTGCCACGACCGGAGCCATGTCCACGACCGACGCGCTTTTCGTCTACACGCGAACCAGGAGCGGGCCGCAAATCAGAGAGTTTCATTGACGACCTCCTCTACCTGCAACAGGTGAACGACTTTGCGAATCATCCCACGTATCGCGGGGTTATCCTCGTGTTCAACTGTACGCTGAAGCTTACGTAAGCCCAAGGCTTTAATTGTATCTTTCTGATCCTGTGGGTAGCCAATAGAGCTGCGTACCCATTTTATCCGTAGTTTTGCCATTGTTCCTGCTCCTATCGACGGCTACCGCCGCCACCGCCGCCACGACGGTCTCCACTACCGCCGCCACC
>CAXUIS010000054.1:0-22960 GCA_964250915.1 uncultured Ktedonobacteraceae bacterium
GTACATAGAGAGATGTGGATATCGTGAAGAAAAAGACGCCACTAGCGATGGTTTCGGTCCTCGTCAACGATCAGGATGAGGCACTACAGTTTTACACAGAGAAGCTTGGCCTTGAGAAACGTATAGATGTCACCTATGGACCTGGGATGCGCTGGGTGACAGTTGCGCCGAAGGGTCAACGTAAGCCAGAAATTGCTCTGGCAACCCCCGACCCTACACTGCACAATGTAGCATATCTCAAAGAACTGAAAGAACGAACTAATCATGGTATCGCTTGGATGTTCGACACCGATAATTGTCGCCAGAGCTATGAAACACTGCTGGCACGCGGTGTAATGTTCATTACCACTCCGACAAAGCAACTCTACGGTATAGAAGCTGTATTTGCGGACCCCGACGGAAACATTTTTTCTCTATTGGAGCCATCACCAGAAGCGCGTTCGCTATTTCTGGAACGCAGAGTTGGCACTGCCGCATAAGTCTTTGTAAGTACAAACGATGGTCACTAGAATGAAATAAAATCCTGTACGAGTCTGCTTTAGCACACCCTATAGGCGTTAACTTAAGGAACCAACGGGACCAGGGCACCCGCTGCCCTAGTCTCATCGGAGGCATCTTTTTTACCCTTACGTTAATGCTTATGGGGTCTGCTTTAGCACACCCTCTTGGCCTCTGGGCTGATACATTGCCTAGAGGTGCTTCCATTACATAATTGAGTCCTTAGGCACGTGCTCCAACTGCCAAACGTGTTGTCGTGGGTATCAAATTTAATGCGCGTGCAGCACGCTCACCATCAAGAATGGCTTGCTCAACACGACGTGGAGCTAGACAGTCGCCAATGCGATGTAGTTGTTGAACTCTGCCGACGAGTTGATGATACAGCGCATCGTTCGCGCTTTGTGGGGTTGCCATAACCGCCAGCGCAATCCCCTCTATCTGGCGTGGTTGCCCTGTATAATTGTTCATGATCGTTGCGCTATTTGGGCCGAGACTCGCCAGGAAGTGATTGGGCGTTAGCCGAATACCTTTTGCAAGGGCACGACGATACCACAACTCGATATCAAGTGTGATGCTGAGATCACCACCGACATAAAATTGTGGTGTCACAATCTCAACATTGCAGCCCCTCTCGGCAAGGAGTTCAGCCGTACTCGTTGCTTGATGAAACCCCATTTGATCGAATACAAGTACGTTGTCTCCAGGCTGAACCTGCTTCTCTCCTTGCAGTACCTGCCAGACAGTAGCGACATGGGGTAGGTCGGCACCAGGAACTTGTGGTAATAGAGGCAATGAACCCGTAGCAAGAATAACGGCATCAGGCTTTTCGCGTTCAACCATTTCGGCTGTCACTTCTGTTTGTAACTGTACCTCTACGCCAGCCTCGCCTATTTCGCGTTGTAGATTGCGTGATGCATCGCCAAATTCAACACGACTAGGCACGCGCACAAGTAGATTGATTTGTCCACCAAGTTCGTGCGATTTCTCATATAATTTCACACGAAAGCCACGCTGTGCCGCCACCTTTGCAGCCTGCATGCCTGCTAGTCCGCCGCCGACAATCATTACTGTTGGCCTCTTGCTCTGCTGTACCACGTTTCTTGTAAGCACAGGAAGAGTTGGGAAGAGTTGCTCGTTGCCTGTCGCCGGTGTTTGAATACAGCCAAGGCTCAGGTTTAAACCCATACGTCCTATGCAGTATTGATTGCAGGAGATGCAGAGGTGAATCGACTCTGTACTGCCTTCATGTGCTTTACGTGTGAAGCCAGGATCGCAAATTTGTGCTCGCACGACATCAACCATATCGGCTAGTCCCTCGCGCAGAATACGCTCGGCCTGTACCGGGTCTTTAATACGTCCTGTACAGAATACGGGCAGTTTCACCAACTCACGAATACCAGCCGAGACAAAAAGCTGGTATCCCGGCGGTGTGTGCATAGACCCTTCAACCATGTAGAGATTGTGAAATTCGCCAATACTTGTGTTGATGAAATCAAGTTGACCTGTTGCCTCAAGCCGCTTCGCAATTTCTTTTACGTCGTCCAATGTGAGACCTGCCGGAATAAGTTCATCGCCACAGAGCCGAATGCCCATTGTGAAGTCGCGCCCGACCTCGGCACGCACCGCTGAAATGACTTCGAGCGTAAAGCGCATGCGGTTCTCTAACGAACCACCATAGTTATCGGTACGTCGATTATAATATGGCGAGAAAAACTGGCGCATGAGCGAACTATGCGAAGATTGTAGCTCGGCACCATCGAAACCGCCTTCGCGTACATGACGCGCGACAAGCGAGTAGCCACGCACAATCTCCGCGATCTCTTCTTGCTCTAGCTCTTTACACATCTCGCGGTGTATAGGGTCGGGTAGCGAAGACGGCCCAAGCACAGGACGACGCGAATACATGCTGCTGCACTGCATACCATTGTGATTGATTTGCGCGAAGATGCGTGTGCCATGCTCATGGACTGCACGAGTCATACGTTTATAGCCAGCAACAACATGTGGGTCGAAGCCGTGAATAAGCTTCTGATACGCCCAGTCGCTTGGATGCACCGATTGCTCTTCTGTAATAATGAGACCACACCCGCCTTTTGCACGCTCGGCGTAATACGCTGTCAGTCGAGGGCCAGGAAGATTTTCCTCCGCGAGATTGGTAAGGTGTGCCGCGAATACGACGCGATTAGGAATGACCGTCTGACCAATGCGGATAGGTGTAAAGAGATATTGATACTGGCCTGCCATGAAAATCCTCCTGAATTATATCTGTTCTCCGACCTGTCGGCCTTCCATAATGGCTTGTTCGATACGACGTGGCGTAACACAGTCGCCAATGCGGAAGAGACGTGGTATCTTGCCTTTCAGCGTATAGTACAGGTCTTGCGATGGACGTTCATACGTTCCTAATACCACCGCATCTGTTACAATAGCGCGTTCGTTTTCGATGAAGCGGTCCGTTACAATAACCTGTTCAGGCTCGATACGTACAACCGTTGTGTGTGGTATGTGAGTCACATCTTGCCCTATCGTGCGCTGCATCCACTGCACAATATCATTCGTGGCGACAAGATCACGCCCAACATACCAATCTTCGGTCACGACATCAACATGTTTTCCTGCTGTAGCGAGCATCTCGACGACGGAAAGAACACCATGAGACGACATTTCGTCAATGAGGACAACGTTATGACCCTTTATTACCTCTCCTGCTAGAATACAACGTATATCTGTTACGTGTGGCAAATCATGTCCTGGTAGAGGCAATAGACCTGTTCCTGTGTGTGCACCTGTCGCGACAATGACGGTGTTGAAACGTTGCTCAAGAATCGTGTCGGCTGTGACTTCAACTCCCGTATGTACCTCGACACCTAGCTTTTCAACCTCTGCTTGTAAGTACTCAGTGATGCGTTGTAGTTCTGCGCGTCCTGGTCCCTTTGCGGCAAGTGCTACCGTGCCGCCGAGTGTTTGTGAACGTTCGTAGAGTATTACCGAGCGTCCGCGTAAAGCCACAGTTCGTGCTGCCTCTAGTCCAGCGGGACCGCCGCCGATAATACACACGGAAGGTTTTGCCGTTCTCGTAACGGTAGGTATTGTAGTTGGTACACTCTGCGAATGTACAACGTCAGGATTGACATTACAGCCAAGTATGACATTCATCGTATTACGTACCTGACAGCCTTGATTACAGGCAATGCAGGGGCGCACACGCTCCGCTTGCCCCGTTTGCGAGAGGCGTGGTAGGTCTGAGTCGGCGATCAATGCACGAATCATCTCAACACCATCTGCTTGCCCTTCTGCTAGAACATGCTCAGCCTGTGTCGCGCTCATGACGCGTCCAGCTGTGAAAATAGGAATGTTGACCTCTGCCTTTATTGCGGCTGCTAGGTGAACAGCGTAACCAGGAGCAACATGCATTGTAGCTTGAAAGGGAAACATGTATGTACTGAGAATACTGCCCATCGTGACGGTCATGTAGTCAATGCGATGTGTAGCGACAAGAATACGAGCAATCTCTAATGCTTGCTCTGGTGTCAGGCCAGCCCACGGTGCTAGCTCATCACCACAAAAACGTAAGCCTAGAACAGAATTCGGACCGAGGGCAGATGTGACCGCTTCGAGTGTTTCGTGCAGGAAACGCATTCTGTTTTCAAGTGAGCCACCATATTTATCGCTGCGTGAATTTGTGAGAGGTGAGAGGAATTGACGTAATAATGAGGTATCGCTGACCTGTAGTTCAACGCCATCCGCTCCCCCTTGCACCGTCGTATGTGCGACCTGAGCGAAGCCTGCAATCACGGCGTCTATATCAGCTTGTTCCATTGCTTTAGGCATTTCACGCGAGGAAACGTTGGGCACGGGAGATGGTGCCCACATTTCGCGTTGCGTGTGATCGCTGGTAGACTGTTGCCCGTTGTGGTTTAACTGCACAAGTGCTAGTGCTTGAGAAGCGTGAATACGTTCCACAACTGATACGAGTGCTTGTAAGGTTCCCGGCAGATAGCCAAGTAACGCCCGTTCGTATGGTACATCAGAGGAATGCACAATATGCTCTTCAACTACAATGACGCCAGCACCACCTTCGGCACGAGCTGCATAGTAGTCCGCGTGTTGTTGACTGAGAAGGTTATTACGCGCGAAGTTCGTGGTATGGCTGCCAAAAATAATGCGGTTACGAGCCTCGCGCGGCCCTAATGAAAGTGGCTGAAAGAGCAAGCTTTGCTGCATGGGCGTCGTCTCCAAGCGAAACAGTCCTCGATGATCTGCTATGTCTGTAGATTATAGCCTATCTCTTTGTTTTGATGCTAGATGCTAACCGCTATCTTCGCCTTTTTCCACCTGCTCAAGTCATTCCACATGAGTTGTGTCATGCGTTGTCCATTCTCGGTAGCAATGCCGACTTGTTGTAGTGTAGACGCAAGTTCAGTACGAGTCAATTGCTTTCCACCTTGTAACGCTTTTGTCAGTGCTGTGTTACTTTGCTGAAATGTTGCATCGTCTAGTTCGAGTTGACGATCATAGTAGGCCAGTAGTGCGCTCACGCGTGGGGCGGTGAGCGCAAGTAACCAGCGAATATCGCCAGGAGAGACAAAATGCCATGTCGGACGCATCACATGTGTGCGTAGGATAGCTCCATTCGTGAACGCTTGCTCGATATCGTCGTCAGTAGCGTTATTCATGCGTAAGGCGACTGCCCATTTCGCGGCAGCAAAATCCTGGGCTTGGACAGCACCCAGCCACTGTACTACATCAACAGGCTTATCAAAAGTGTGTTGACTAATGAGTTGATTGTGTAATCTCTGGGAAGCGATGTCCATACTGGTCATAATAAAAACAAACCTCCGCTCTAGTATTTCGATTTAAGATTATGGAGGAGCACTCAGGTATCTTTTGCGAACTAAAAAATATAGCACGGGTGCTGTCAATTGCTAAATGAGCAATAAACAGCACTCGTGCTAAAGTATGCTATGCCCAGCGAATCAAGCCCATCTCGTACTTTTCAGTCAAGCCCGAATGAGTTGGCACAACGCGCACATTGTAGGCGATGCTACCACTTTCATCAGGCTTGAGCTTCGCGTCATAGCGATAGGAACCGTCTAGCTCTCTCTTGCTATAGCTCATGGGAATACCATGTTGCGCCAGGACGCTCTCGTCGTTAGCTTCACCATAAACAAGCTCGGCACTCAGGTCTTCCGGTGTCAAGCCATCGGCGCGTACCCACGCCTTCACGTCGATGCCTTCGCCAAGGCTAAGTTGCCCATCGCGTTGCCCATCGACATAGAGTTCGAGTTTACCCCAGGCATTACGAATGCGCTCTTTCCAGGCTGCAAGAGTGCGAGCCTGCTCATAATGGTTCTGCTCAATGTACTGACTATGCTGAATTTCCGGCACATAATAGCTTGTTGTGTAGTCCTTAATCATACGGCGCATACTGAACTGCGGCGCACATGTCCGAATCGCTTCTTTCATGTAGCCGAGCCAATGATGCGGTATACCGTTGGTGTCACGCTCAAAGAATGTTGGCACAATCTCCTCTTCAAGTAAGCGATACAGCGAAATGCTATCCGCCTCGGCCTGTGCCTCCTGGTCGTGATACTCGCGTTCCTCACCAATCGCCCAGCCGTTTTTGCCGTTGTAGCCTTCGACCCACCAACCATCGAGAATACTACAATTTGGTTGTCCATTGAGTGCTGCTTTTTGACCGCTCGTGCCACTTGCCTCGTAGGGGCGAATAGGATTGTTCAGCCATACATCGGTACCTGAGACGAGATAGCGCGCCATGTCGATATCGTAGTTCTCAAGAAAGATGATCTTGCCCTTGAACTCTTTTGTGCGTGACAGCTTATATACCTGCTCAATCAACGCCTTACCCGGCTCATCGGCAGGATGTGCTTTCCCTGCGTAAATGATTTGTACAGGGCGGTCTGGATTGTTCAGAATACGCTTGAGACGCTCGATATCACGGAAGAGTAAGGTCGCACGCTTATAGGTAGCGAAACGACGTGCAAAACCGAGTGTCAACGCGGTTGGGTCCAGGAAGTTGTCAATTTCGCCTATTTGTAGTGAGCCTTCGCCGAGTCGGAGATGCTGTTGCTTCAAACGATGACGTGCGTAGGCAATGAGTTTGTCTTTACTTTGTGCGTGCGTCTTCCATAATTCGACATCGGGAATGTTCTCAATATGGCTATCCCAGAATTTCTGGTTATCAACGTAACGTCCCCAATCCTTGTCGAGATAATGTTGAAACAGTTCGTTGACCTCTGGTGCAATCCAGGAGAAGGTGTGAATGCCGTTGGTGACGGAACCTATCGGCACCTCGTCAACTTCGGTACCGGGCCAGAGGAATTGCCACATCTTGCGCGACACGTTGCCGTGTAGTGCGCTCACGCCGTTATGCTGTCCCGTCAGCTTGAGTGCTAACACGGTCATACTATAGGTTGGACCCCAGCCGTGCTCTTCACGTGCGACATCCATAAACTGCCCGCGGTTCAAACCCAGTTGTCCCCAGTAGCTACCGAAATACTTGTCAATCAGTTCGTAGCTGAACGTATCGTTTCCTGCGGGTACGGGTGTGTGTGTTGTGAAAAGCGAGTTCGCCGCCGCAGCCTCGCGTGCCTCATTAAAGCTGAGACCGGAGACGACCAATTCTCGACAACGTTCCAGGTTCAAAAATGCTGCGTGTCCCTCGTTAAGATGCCAAGCAGAAGGGGTGATGCCAAGCGCACGCAGAGTACGCACGCCACCAATACCAAGCACAATTTCCTGAGAGATACGCATCTCATGATCGCCAGAGTAGAGACGCGCGGAAAGCTCTCGATCATTTGGTGCATTGGGGGCCACATCGGTATCCATGAGGTATAATGGAATACGTCCAACCTGTAATTTCCAGACCTTCGCGTAAATACGGCGTCCAGGTAAATCGACGTTAATCATAATTTCGCTGCCGTCTGGCCCTGTCGCGGGTGTAGCAGGTGCTTCTGAGAAATGCAGCTTGTCATATGTTGCTTCTTGTCGGCCCTCGCGGGTAATGCGCTGCTGGAAATATCCCTGAGGATACAGGAAGCCAATACCGACAAATGGTAAGCCGAGATCGCTTGCCTCTTTGCAATGATCACCAGAAAGAATACCCAGACCGCCTGAATAAATTGGGAGCGACTCGTGTAGCCCAAACTCTGCTGAGAAATAAGCAATAACCTTATCAGTCAACTCAGGATAAGTGCTAGAAAACCATGTATCATCGGCTCGTGGGTGCATATAGTAATCGAAGTCGTTCAGCACATCATCAAACTGCTGCAAATAGTCAGTATCCGTCGCAGCTTTTTCAAGGATACTGGGACTTACTTCACTAAGAAAGCGTACAGGATTGTGTCCCACCTGTTCCCAAAGCGCAGGGTCAAGAATGCTATATAAAAGACGTGCTTCGGGACGCCAACTCCACCACAGATTATAGGCAAGCTCATAAAGACGGTTGATGCGAGGGGGCATTACCGGAAAAACCGTCATGCGACCATAAACTTTCACAGAAATACAATTCCTTTCGTTCATAGAGAAGCAAAAAAATACTATTCTACCTCTTAGTATTAGTATATCGTGTAGGCGAAAACGTGGTCAACAAAATTTGCCATAAAGCGTGCTTTGAACTATACTTGTCTATGATAAAACAAAGGAACAGATGGGTATGGAGATAGGATAATATGGCAAAGAGGCGACGCCGAGCACAATCAAAACGCATAAGTGGCATTGCAGGAGCAGTTTTGCTCGGCCTTGGGTGCCTCTGGCTAGGATGGCTTCTGCTTGGGCAGCATAACAACAGTTCGGCTGGTTCTTTTGTCTGGCCTTTGGTAGGTGTAAACACGACTTCAACTGACACTCCGATACCACAACTTGTCGCGGCAGGTATAAGCCTGAGCCATGCTGGTCAAAGCGCAACTTTAAGTCAGCAGCAAGCGACGACGATTGCGAACCAGCTAGAGCCAGAGGCTGCCGCTAACGCGAAAAGCACCAACGTGAAATACGTCTTGCTCAATTATGTTGCAACAGGCGGTTCAACACATGCTAATGTGAACAATGTGCCTGTTTGGATGGTTCTATATCAACGTATCCCCATCGCTCCCAACAACGCTTCTGTGGACCCTGTACCTTCTACTCGCTCTTACCACGATCTCTATGTCTTCGTCGATGCCAATAATGGAAAAGAAGTGCTTTCAGTTTGGCTTTGATATTCTATGGAGGTTGCTCTGCCCACGTTCACAACCTTCACAAAACAGTTCTTTTCACAAAATTGGAATTGGTACTAATGGGCTATAGTAAGCCTCTAATTTTCGCCCATTTTAATCCAACCGTGACGTAGCGCATGTACAACGGCGGCGGTACGATCATTTACCGAGAGCTTTTTGAGAATCGATGTGATATGGTTTTTCACCGTTTGATCGCTAATCTTGAGCGATTTCGCAATCTCTTTGTTACTATTGCCACGCGCAATATAGTCAAGTATCTCCACTTCTCTGCTTGAGAGCGGGGAATACAAGTCTTTCGCCTCGCCCTCTTCCTCCTCCACCGTTAACTCGCGGAACGACTTAAGCACACGACTTGCAAGTTGGGGCTTAGTAAGTACATCGTCCTGAATCAGGTATTCACCGTTGCTGACCTTACGAACCGCTTCTATCAGGTCAATGGGGGTGATACTGCGTGTATAGTATGCAGCAGCTCCTACTTTGATGGATTGAAATAAACGTTCTTCGTCCTCGGATGGAGTGAGCATGATGATTGCCATGCGTGGCACGAGGTGGCGCGCCTGTCGAGCAATCTCAAGTGGATCGGAGGCAAGAAGGCCGGTGTCGATCAAGGCTACATCAGGGTTGTGTATGCGAGCCAATTCGAGCACATCAAATGTATCGGTAGACTCTCCAACAATCTGACAATCGCCGGTATTTTCAAGAGTAGCGCGAATGCCTGCGCGGAAGAGCGGTTGCTCGTCAATAACGATGACACGTATCGTTTCCATGTAAATCCTTCGTGAAGGGCAGGTGGTGCGGAATGTGTTCGCTAGGTTCCCTGCTCTTTATTTAGTATACTGACACATCGAAAAATATGACTGTAGATGACCAGGGGATGTTCTCTGCCTTGTGGTAGCTATTATACATGTTTTATGCGTCGTCAACAATTGCGTAATAGAATTTGGTAGGGACCAATTTATCGCGTCCTGGTATGAGGAGGGGCGGCAACACATGGGTAACGATTCTTTCTCCCAACGTGTTCCCCCAACCCCACCCAGGACGCGATAAATCGGTCCCTACCAAAGATGTTAGATACGCTCTAGTCGTTGTAGGGTCGAGTTGATGCCAACACGCAAAGACTCAATCACACCTTGACCACTCACTGCAATGCTGTCAAAACTAGGCACGCGGTTTGGATTGAGGTATTTTTCCAGTACAGAAGTTGGCAAGACATCGGGTAGGTCGCGCTTATTCCACTGCATCACGAGTGGGAAATCGGCGATATCTTTATTCATACGGCGTAGTTGTTCTTGTAACTCGTTCCAGCACTCGATGTTCTCTTGTAACTTGCTCGCCTGCGAATCCGCTACAAAGATAACGCAGTCGGCCCCCTTGAGGACCGAAATACGTGTTTGTTGGTACAGAATCTGACCGGGGACGGTGTACAGCTGGAAGCGAATTTGGAAGCCGTGAACTTTGCCGAGTTCGAGAGGAAGCAGGTCAAAGTAAAGCGTTCGCTCGGTTTCTGTGTCGATAGAGACCATATCGCCAACATCTTGTGGGTTTACTGCTTGATGTATATAGTGCAGGTTGGTGGTCTTGCCACACAAACCGATACCGTAATAGACAATTTTACAATTAATTTCGCGTTTCGCCATGTTGATTAGGGACATATCTTGTTTCTCTCCTGCCCGTTTGTGTACGCGTATACGGGGGTACAACACGCACGAGCGCCACTTACTGCCTGCCTGGTGGTTGTCCGGTAGCGAGGTGACTGATTGTTCCTTCGTTTGGCACAGTATAACCTATTTTGTCAAAATTGCCAATCGCATAAGACATTCAGACACCACCTCCAATACTTTCCATATCGTCACTGTAAAAGAACTGCAGAGGTAGCGAATTTCGGGGTATAAATTTCGGGGTATAAATGAGTTTTCTTCCCATTGACGAATAGGCCGAAAAAGGCTAGACTAGTGACGAACAAACATACACAAAAACCCTAATTTGCGAGAGGTGAGGTAGCATGACGACGATACATATCTGTAGATACTGACTGTCAGTTACCCTAGGTCTAAAGACACAGGGTTTGTGTCTGGACTCCACCGCAACTCTGCATACCTTTGCAAGCGTGCAGCTTTGGCTTCGCTGTCCGACACATCAGGGCGTACCGACAACACACCCGTACTCATCCAATCTTGTCGAATGAGCAACGTTCGCAAGGACACATTCCTTGCTCCGATTAAATCTGCATGGAGCGTGTAATGACAATTCTGACAGACAAAGAGCAAGCCTTTACTGGGTCTATTCTCTTTAGACATATACCCACACAGAGGGCAAGCCTGACTTGTATAGTGAGCGTCCACTTTGACGGTCATACCTCCCTGCACGAGGGCTTTATAGGCAATCATGCGGTGCAACTCTGCAAATGCCCACTTGGAGTGTCGGGCGTTGGCTTTGCGTTGCTTCACACTTGCCTTTTTTCCTTTCTTGCGTCGAGTACGTTCCCGTATGTCGGTCAAGTTCTCCAGGCCAATGAGCGCATGCGGATATCGCTGGACAATCCTCTTACTCACAACATGATTGGCGTCTTGCTTCAACCGTCTCTCCCGTCCACTCATTGCTATCAAGCGACGTGTTGCCGAACGGGTGCCTTTGTGTTGAAGACGCTTTCTCAGCCGTGCAGAATGATTGGCCTTTGGAGTGATCTGCTTACCAGAATAGAAGGTGCAATCTCCCTTCGTGTTGGAGGCTACTGCAAGGTAGCGGACACCAACATCAACCCCCACCACACTTGTGTGCGTTTCGGGCGTTGGGTTTACTATCTCGACTTCAAGGGATACCAGCAGGTAAAACGTTTTCTTGGGCTTGTCATACCAGAGTTTGGCCGCACCAATCTCAGCACCATGTTGTATCCAATCAACGTGTTTGATGTAGCCCGTATAGGGAACCGACACGCGCCCATTAAGGGTCAAGATGCTGACATGCTGTTCTTTCTTAAACGAGTAGTCCCGTTCATAGTTATATGTCAACGTAGGGGAGACATACTTGGGAGCTTGGTCAAGCCCTTTATAGCGTTTTTTGGTGCGCCCTTCTTTCCGAGCTTGCGCGTTTTGCTTGACCTTTGTCCACAAGCCTTTATACGTTGCTCCTACCTGACGTGGGACATTACATGCAAGTTGAGAAGACAACTTGTATTTCTGACGCAACTCTGCATAGATGGCTTTCTGCAATTTCTGCTGATTGCTCATCTTGCCATGCTCAAAGCTATATCGTGAGGCATAGTTCAACGCATCACGATAGGCGAGCTGAACGGCTCGTAGTTGTGCAAACTGTTCAGGCGTTGCATTCAATTTTAGTTTCGCCGAAAGGGGTGTCTTCATAGAACAAATCTACCAAACCTTCACATATTTGTCAAGTATTGAATTCCTGTGAGGATTTTAGAAAGAGGTGACACATGAAAACAAAAATAGGAACGGGTTATTCCTCCCCATGGCTAGAAAACAAGGAACTCCTGACCCAACCTGTTGAACTGGTAATTGGTCTTGAAGTTCACTCCCAACTTTTGACGAAGAGCAAGATGTTTTGTACTTGTAGTACAGGCTATGCGAACGAGGCTCCCAATACGCATGTATGTCCTGTGTGCATGGGAATGCCAGGAGTGATGCCCGTCATTAACGAGGAAGCTGTACGTTACACCATCATGACAGCACTCGCTCTCAACTGCACTATTCCAGAATATTCTAAGTTTGACCGTAAAAATTATCCCTATCCTGACCTGATGAAGGGCTACCAAATCTCGCAATACGATGTTCCACTGAGTCAGAATGGCTATCTCAATGTTGAGCTTCACGGGCAGACGCGACATATTGGCATCACACGTGTTCATCTCGAAGAAGATACGGCACGTCTGAACCATCATAATGGCTATAGTCTAATCGACGTAAATCGCGCAGGTACACCCTTGATGGAGATTGTCAGTGAGCCGGATATGCGCAGTGCGGAAGAGGCGCGACTCTACATGCAAAAGTTGCGCGAAATTCTCGTCTACCTCGGCGTCTCGTCTGGACGCTTGGAAGAAGGTAGTTTGCGTTGTGATGCAAACGTCTCAATCCGTCCTCGTGGACAACAAGAGCTTGGCGTCAAGACAGAAATCAAAAATATGAATAGTTTTCGTGCCGTTGAACGCGCTATAGAGTACGAGGCGCAGCGACAAGTCGAACTTCTGCGCTCTGGTGGCACGATTGTGCAAGAGACACGTGGTTGGGTCGAAAATAGAGGCGTCACTGTTTCGCAACGTAGCAAAGAGCAGGCACACGATTATCGCTACTTTCCAGAGCCAGACCTTCCGCCATTGCTGATTAGTAGTGCACAGGTAGAAGAGATACGTGCTCATCTACCAGAGCTACCCGACGCCCGACGCACTCGCTATATGACAAGCTTCGGGCTTTCCGAGCAAGACGCGAATGTCTTGACGGAAGACAAAGCCCTTGGCGATTATCTTGAGCAGGTGTTAGCTGTCTCAAAGGTGAAGGATATCAAGGCACGTGCTAAAGCCGCGAGTAACTGGCTGCTGAGCGATCTGGTACGTCTACTCAAGGTTAATGCAGTATCTATACAAGACTGTCGTGTGACACCTACGTCGTTTGCGAATCTGCTAGACCTGCTTGAGAAAGAACGCATCACTGGTAAGCAAGCGAAAGACGTGCTAGATGAAGCCTTTACCTCCGGTGAGACGCCAGAAGCTATCGTGACTCGTAAGGGGATTAAGCCTCCAATCAACGATACTGAGACGCTTGAACGCATTGTGAGTGAGGTTATTGCGAATAACGCAAAGGCTGCAACTGATTACCGTAGTGGTAAAACGAATGCGCTACAATCATTGGTTGGTCAAGTGATGAAGCAAACACGCGGTCAAGCGAAAGCCGACATGGTGCAAACCTTGTTGCGTAAGAAACTTGATGAGATGCAGCCATCGTAAAAGGGATCGTGGTATAATGCGAAGAGGAACACACTACCTGTGTTCCTTTTTCTTCTTGTCAATGCAAAAATAGAATATGAAAGGCAGTTGCAGGCTATGCACAATGACGTGTCGTCTGCTGCTTTGAACCCCTACACTATGGCGGTTCAGCAGTTTGAACTCGCGGCTGAGAAACTGAAACTCTCCGAAGATATGCGGGAGATTCTTCGTCAGCCAAAACGTGAACTCGTGGTCAATTTTCCGGTGCGACTTGATAGTGGACGTATCAAAACATTCACAGGCTACCGTGTTCAGCACAATCTAAATCGAGGTCCTGCCAAAGGTGGCATTCGCTATAGTCCCGACGTAACGCTTGATGAAGTCAAGGCTCTTGCAATGTGGATGACGTGGAAGTGTGCCGTTGTAGGAATCCCCTACGGAGGCGCGAAAGGTGGCGTCATTTGTGATCCTAAAAGTATGACTCCCGCCGAACTTGAGCGCATGACCCGCCGTTATACGACTGAAATCTCTGGTATCATTGGACCTCATAGCGATATTCCTGCCCCCGATGTCAACACCAACTCACAAGTTATGGCTTGGATGATGGATACCTACTCGATGCACGCTGGTTTCTCTGTTCCTGCCGTTGTCACAGGCAAACCACTCTCGATTGGTGGAAGTGAGGGTCGCAACGACGCAACCGCAACAGGTGTACTCTTCGTAACGCGACAAGCGGCAAAGCGGCTAGGGATGCCTCTGAAGGGTGCACGAGTTAGTATTCAGGGCTATGGCAATGCTGGGTCTATCGCTGCACGCCTCTTCCACAATGAAGGCTGTAAAATTGTTGCGGTAAGCGATACGCAAGGTGGTATCTATAATGAGTCTGGTCTTGATCCTGCCGCCGTGTTGCGTCACAAGCAAGAGCGTGGCACTGTTGTAGGTTTTCCACAATCGCAACGTCTACGGGTACAAGATGTGCTAGAGGTGCCTTGTGATATCCTCATTCCAGCAGCAACGGAAGGGGTGATTACTGCTGAGAATGCTGAGCGTATCCAGGCTCGTATTATTGCCGAGGCCGCCAATGGACCAACGACGCCAGAGGCGGACCGTATGCTCTTTGAACGCGAATGCCTCATCATCCCTGACATCTTAGCGAATGCTGGCGGTGTTACCGTGAGCTACTTTGAATGGGTACAAGACTTGCAGAGCTTCTTCTGGGGCATAGAAGAGATTCAACAAAAGCTAGAAATTATCATGAACCGTGCCTTTACCTCCGTTGCAGAAAAGGCTGACCAGCAGCATTGTGATATGCGCTTGGCTGCTAACATGTTGGCGATCTCGCGTGTTGCGGAAGCCACGCAAATTCGCGGCATCTATCCGTAAACTATTCTTAAGATACAAGCAAAACGCTGGTCTATCATATATGATAGACCAGCGTTTTGCTTGTATATTCTCCTAGAAGCCTCGGCGTGGCTCACGTTTTGCGCGCTTTGGAGGTGGCTGTTTTACCGCACGTTTAGGCGTGACTTTCTTACGCCCACGACCAGCAACCCAACCTTCGTCCTCTTCATCCTCCTCTTCGTCCTCGAAGGGTTCCTCGTCTTCGCTCTCTTCCTCATCGTTCTCCTCTTCCTCGTCAGCCGCAAAGTCCACATCTGGAATATCAGCGTCTTCGACAGGATCATTTACCGCGAGGCTGTCCATATCATCGACTGCTAGAGGCACTTCATCGGGTTCAGGTGCCTCGACATCATCAAACGCTGGGCTAACAGTATCGGCGACGGGATAGGCAAGAGCAGCAGGGCGCTCTCCACGTCCGATAGGCTCATCGACCTCATCATCCAAGTCTTCTTCTGGCTCACTTCTAAAAGGTCGGCGTAACGCGATAGGCTCTTGAGAGTCTTCGAGAAGCTCGCCCTCTTCTTCTGGCTTTGGCCCGCCTATAGTTCGGCGTCCAGCGGCAATGTCAAGCCAGAACTGTGAGTAATAATGAGGACGATCTGAGTCTTTTTCACTATCTTTTCTTGTCATATGTTGTTTGGCAGATGAGAGCATTCTATGCTTAGCTTCTATCATCTCTCCCCTATAAGGGATGCCATCCTACCTTCCTTAACACACTATACACAATGTACGTCTGCCCTTTACGACACGACAGAAGTTTGTCGTTCGCGATATATGCAGAACCGTTTTATCCTACTCGTTATGATAGAAAGAAACTATATTCCTGTCAAGGGACTATTTTTTCTACTCGATTGGCTCTACATGCGGCGCGAAAGTGTGTCAAGCCCCCATGTGCATGAATTTTCTGGGGCAGAGTGTTTGCGAGGTTGCGTGAACACCTCTATAATACTAGGAAAGCACGATACAATACACCCTTTCTCTGATATTCGTGCATCTTCATAAGAGAAAGCAATGTTGATTGGCGTCTACCGTATCTCGTATTGCTAACAGGCAAGAGGTGCCAGGGGGACACCAGAATTAGTATGGGAGGAAACCTTTGACGAGGATTCTCGATAGCATTGATGGTCCAGAGCAGTTACGGAGCCTGACGATTCCGCAAATGGAACAGTTAGCAGCAGAGATTCGACGCGAGATCATCGAAAAAGTGTCGGTGAAGGGTGGACACTTGGCCCCCAATCTTGGTGTGGTCGAGCTAACAATGGCTTTGCACTACGCATTCAACACTCCTGAAGACCAGCTTGTCTGGGATATTGGTCATCAGGCGTATGTACATAAATTGTTAACGGGAAGGCGCGAACGGTTCAAGACTATTCGTCAATTTGGTGGTCTTTCTGGTTATCTGCGCCGTGAGGAGAGCGAATACGATGTGTTTGGTGCGAGTCATGCAAGTACATCTATCTCTGCCGCACTTGGTATTGCTGCCGCTCGTGACCTGCAAGGGAAAGACTTTAAGGTCGTCGCCATTATTGGTGATGGTGCATTAACTGGCGGTATGGCACTCGAAGCTATCAATAACGCCGGTAGCCTAAAGAAAAATCTTATTATTGTTATCAACGATAACGATAAATCTATCTCTGATAATGTAGGTGCGCTCCATTCTTACCTCTTAAAGGCGCGCCAGATGCAGACCTCACCTAGCTACCGCCGCCTACGTGACATGGCAAAGGGATCGATAGAGAAGCTTCCTGTTGTTGGTGATATGGCACGCGAGACGGCAGGACGTGTCGAGACGAGCATGAAAAACGTCGTCTTACATAGCAAGACAGGTGCCGTTTTTGAGGAACTTGGCTTCAAATTCTTCGGACCTTTTGATGGTCACAATATGGAACAGATGCTGGATGTCTTCGAGAACGTGAAGAAGATTGACGGTCCTGTTATGGTGCAGGTTATCACCAAAAAAGGCAAAGGTTGGGAAGTTGCCGAAGGTGACTCGACGAAGTGGCATGGACCTGGGGCATACGATTATGAAACGGGCGAAATCAAAAAGAATCCAAATGATCCTCCATCCTATCAAGATGTGTTCGGAAATACGCTTGTCACGCTTGCTGAAAATGATAAAAATATCGTTGGTATCACAGCAGCGATGGCAGAGGGAACGAGTCTCAAAAAACTTCGTCAACGCTTCCCCGAACGCTACTTCGATGTTGGGATTGCAGAGCAACACGCCGTCACCTTCGCTGGTGGTATGGCGGTAGAGGGCATCTGTCCGGTGGTTGCGATCTACTCAACGTTCATGCAGCGTGCATATGACCAGATCATCCACGACATCTGTGTGCAAAATCTGCACGTGGTTTTCGCAATGGATCGCGCTGGTATCGTAGGTGAAGATGGCCCGACGCAACACGGTGTCTTTGATATCGGGTTTATGCGCGCTATTCCAAACATGAAGGTCATGGCACCTAAAGACGAGGAAGAACTGCGCCACATGCTCTACACTGCCGTGTACACGGATGGTCCCGTAAGCTTGCGCTATCCACGTGGAAAAGGTGTTGGTACACCGCTCACGAACGATCTGCACAAGCTAGAGATTGGCAAGGCAGAACTGCTCAGTCCAGCAACACTTGAGGAGGCCGAGCGAACCGACTGCGCTATTCTCGCGTATGGTACAACTGTTGCTCAAGCTGAACTTGCTGCACAGGAACTGACACAAGAAGGTGTTCGTGTCGCTGTCGTAAATGCACGCTGGGCAAAGCCGCTTGACGAAGACATGATTCTTCGTTTAGCAAAGAGTACAAGGCATATCATCACCATCGAAGACCACCTTGCTGCAGGTGGTTTCGGTAGTGCTGTACTGGAACTCTTGGAGCGTCATGACCTACACAACATCGACGTAAGAGTGATTGGCCTGCCCGACAAGTTCGTTGAGCATGGTGCCGCCACTCTGCTAAAAGAGTTATACGGTATCTCGTCCGGTCATATCAAAGAAGTTGTGCATCAACTTCTCGGCTCGGAAGAGCATACGTTAGCGTAAATTTTTTGAAAAATAAGAGCATCTCTGTGAAAATTCAAGGGGTGCTCTTATCTATTTTACGCATCTTGCAAGGGCGGTTGGTCACTATCCATTGGGGTGAAGGCACCTGTTATATCCATCAGACGATGTGATAAAGGACTATCAAAATTAAGAGCACTGATAAGCTTTTTGCTAGGCGAGAAAGAAGATTCATATCATCGCTACTTTCTTTGAAACAGTTACATCTACTCAAATTATTTAACGGATAAAAATATGTAAAGTAAAATGAAGTGGGAATTTCATGAACAAGGAAGATGCTGAAAAGTACCTACGACTGCTTGGGCAAGAGTTGCAAAAGCAGAGCATGACTGGTGAGATTTTAGTGCATGACGACATTTATGTACTCATTGATATCAAGATACCTGAAATGGTAGATGCAGATGTATATCTTACAAACAAAGGTGACGCCCTCGAAGTAATTGATGCCTATTTCGGAGGAAATGGAGTAACACTTTGTCAAACAATAAAACGACTTGCCGATAACAGACATTTATCGGGTGAGTGGTTGCAATCTTCTATTAACATTATTTTATCCGAGCAACAAAATAGATGGATACAGTACCCAGGTATCTGTATCTATAAACCACCACTAGATTATGTATTCACGATGAAAGTAATTGTTTCTGAGGATCAGTATGAAGAAACAGATATCATGCGTCTAGCAAGAGAATTAAACATAGCTGACGCGAAAGGAGCATTACTGGTTATCAAGAAGTACATTCCTAGTAAGTTAGTAACCTCAAAAATACGAACTCGAATTAAATGCTGCCTCGACTGTTCTGATAAAAAGCAGAAAGCAGTCGTACATGAATAAAACGGATATCGAGAAGTATTTACAAATGGTAGGGCAAGTGTTACATGAGAACGGACAGAACTTAGAAATAACGCTTCTAGGTGGTGCGGTAATGCTCATAGAAGTAGGAAATCGAGAGATTACGTATGATATTGATACATTCTTTGTTTCGGACTTCACAGCGATTGTAAAAGCATCTATTATTGTCGCAAATCGTGAACGATTACCCGATGGCTGGCTAAATACTGCTGCTGCTGGTTTTACTTATAACTTTAAAAGACAGCCTGAGAGAAAGTTGTGGAGGAAATTCCCTGGATTAGAGGTGTATACTGCATCATTGGAGTACATATTTGTTACAAAAATAATGGCGGCACGTCCGAAAGATGATGCTGATATTAAAGCATTAGCAAAAGTACTCAGTATTTCAAAGCGTAAAGACGCACTAGCTCTTGTAGAGTTATATGTACCGAAAGAAGATATATCAACTGATGTATTACGCGAAATTAGAAGACGTTTTAGTGTATAACATGCGGAAAAGACAAGCTTATGACAATGCGTTCGTACAAGCCACACACTATGGCGGAGACATTTGAGCGAATTTGTAAAAAGAAAGCTCCTTGGGTAGCTCTAGGGGACTTTCTGAATGATTGGCAGTGTTACGCTATAGAACAGCGAGAAGAACTTATAAAAACACCTCTACACGTTTCATCTCATCCTACAATGGCTCGTTGGGCAGCTTTTTGTGCTGCAATGGTAGAATGGTTGTGTTATCAAGACAATATACCGTGTCCTAGTTGGGTAAAGCAAGAATGCTATACGCTGCCTAACCCCTGGTTCTTTTATCGAAGATGGGATACACGTTCATGGCTTTTAGCAACTACTCCCGCCCCTTTTAAGATGCGTAACATTTTCTGTGGTGATAGGATTATTTTGAATAAATGGACTGTAGCAAAAGTAACTGAAAAGCAGTAACTACTCCACAATATGTCCGTCGCGCATTGTGATGATCCGATTGGCTCGTTGCCCTACCTCTAGTGCGTGTGTCACAATCACGAACGTCTGTCCATTTTCTTTGTTGAGCGTTAAGAGCAGGTCCATGATTTCTAACGCAGTCTCGCTGTCGAGGTTGCCCGTTGGTTCGTCGGCCCAGACGATGGCGGGATTGTTGGTTAAGGCTCTGGCAATGGTAACACGTTGTCTCTGACCACCAGAAAGTTCGGCGGGTCGGTGTCCAGCACGGTCCGTCAATCCCACAAGGTCGAGTACCTCTAATGCACGCTTACGAGCTTGACGGCTGGGAACTTTGGAAACGAGCATAGGGAGTTCCACGTTTTCGACGGCAGTGAGTACAGGTAGTAAATTAAAATCTTGAAAGACAAAGCCCATGTGTTTCGCTCGATAGGACGTACGCTCGTTGTCGCTCAGATCACGCAAGTTGTCGCCGCGAATGAAGATGTCGCCTTCATCAATACTATCTAAACCAGAAAGACAATTAAGTAACGTTGTCTTGCCGCAACCACTTTGCCCCATGATTGCAACCATTTCACCTGGTGCAATTGCCATATTGATGCCTCCGAGAGCTTCGACACGCAGATGCCCATTGCGATAAATTTTCTTGACGTTTTTAGCTTGAATAATCAGCGTTTGTATTGTTGTCATAAAAGGTATTTCTGCTTCCCAATTTTGAATTTCTGCTTCCCAATTTTGAAACGCTATGCGCCTGCTATTTCTTGTAACAAACTCTTGTTACATATCTCGATATGCTTACGTCCCAGTTCGATTGCCTTCGTTTCTCTGAGGTCGCGTAGCGCAACGCTCACAGTTTCACGATATGTGCCTAGATGCTCTGCCAATTCTTCGTGGCTGAGTCCATCAACCATGTGAGTCCCCTGTGCTAATTGTAGCAAAAGCGTTGCGAGTCGTGCATTCACGCTCTTAAATGCTGTGTTGACAAGTTGTGCTTCAATCTGTGCAAAGTGTTGACCCGCGCTTTTCAGCAATGCAGTTGTAACCGAGGGCTTATGTGCAGCGAGTTGCTCGATATCGTGTTTGCCGATGATATAAATGCGAGCCTCTTTAATGACTTCGGCGAAACTGCTATGAGTACCATTGCCAAGCAAAGCAATCTCTCCAAAGCAGCTATTCATTTCAGGTGTTGCCGTAATTAGCTTTCGTCCATCTGTTGAAAGATGGTAGAGGTGAACTATGCCCGAAACCAACAAAAAGAGTGTCGTGCCTTTTTCACCTGGTCGATAAAGAACACGCCCCGGCGCATAGGTCACGAGTGTTGCGATGCGTTCTATCTCATGTAGCTCGACTACATCAAGTTGACGAAATATCTCATTTCGTGCGAGAAATGCAACTTTCTCTTCTAACTTGTTGTCAATCGACTTGTTTGTACGAGGTTGCTGTTGTTGCTTCTCAGACACGTTACTCGTCCACTACGTCCTTTTATGTCACAATAATAACAGAGACTATTGTATCATATGACTGTAGGTACTCTAATTCATTAGGCCCTCGTTCCACATAACAAGCCGAACGAGGGCCTAATGAATTAGAGTACCTACAACCTGACATATCAGGAAGAATTTATTCGTCCACGTTATTTTGCACTTGTGAGGTAGATTGCCTCGGTGCGGTTACGTGCATGAAGCTTCTCGAAAATGTTCTGTACATGTTTGTGAACCGTCGATTCTGCGATGCACAGTGTCGCTGCAATTTCGCGGTTCTTTTGTCCTTTGCGCATCAGGTCAAGAATTTCCTGTTCGCGGTCAGTGAGCGGTCGTGTGGAAGGAGATGATAAAGCAGAGGGTTCTAACGCAGCCTGTGTTTTTGATAATGCATGAACTCGACGCATTGAAGAGCGGCGTGGAATACGGTACGCGACAGTACTCGTATGATATTCCTCTTCCTGCTCTTCCTCTCTCTGCACTTCGCTTCCCACAAGCTCATTCCAGAGACGTGATTCATGTTCTTTCCCTAATGTGCGAAGATGTGCGACAACTTGACTGGCGAAAGAACCAGGAAGACAGAGTTCATTGCGTGACGCGCAACGAATAGCATGAACGAGCGCATCTGGCTCGATGTCCTTTGTAATATAGCCCATTGCTCCGTGTTGCAACGCTTGAAACAGGTGTCGCTCTTGATGTGATGCTGTGAAGATAACTACGTTGGACTCTGGAGAGCTTGCCAATACACGCTCTGTTCCTTCAAATCCATCACATTCGGGCATGTCGAGGTCCATTAACACAACTTCAGGCTTCACGTGTGCCGCCTGCTCCTGTGCTTCCAACCCATTGCGGGCTTCCGCGACCACCTCTAAATCGTTTTCCTTTTCAATCACTTCGCGTACCACACGACGCATGAGCGCGTGGTCATCAACAATCATAATACGAACCATGTGTATGTCCCTTTCTACATCTACTACCCCTATAAATAAGATTAACTGTTACGCTAACCATAATTATGTGTATACTACACATATAATACTCTCTTATGCAAGAAGCGAGCAACGATATTTCTGGATGTGTCGATTGTATGCGTAAACCATATTACTTACAAATAATCTATACATCGGCTATTTTCCTACGTTCATAGATCAAGCGTACTTTACGTAACAAGGGGCGTTGCTGTGAAGAAAGAAAAAGTTCTGCTGGTACTAATGGGGCAAGAGGTGTAGGACTAGGGCCTGGTATTTGTGTGAACAGCCAGTAGTGATGCAAGAGAAGTGCATCGTATGCGATCAAGCGTATGCGATGATGACGTGTTCTTTCCTGCATATCGCTTTCCCCTTCCCTACAACCCCGCAAAATTTCTCAACTGAGTATACTCGATTTTTGGCAGGAGTGGAAGTAGCTGAACCGGTTATTCTCACATTTCAATATAGCGTATGACGGAATAGGATATGTGCGGCATTTGTTTTTAATAATGGAAGATTAAAAAGATATTTGTTGCGTCTTTGCCTGCTCTATGCTATACTTGCGACTTAGCGGGAGGAGTCTTCCGCACTCGTGTGATGCACTTCACAC
>CAXUIS010000055.1:0-15527 GCA_964250915.1 uncultured Ktedonobacteraceae bacterium
ACAAATAGCCTACCATGTAGTACAAGGGCACCCGCAAGGGGATGCCCCTCCCATAGACGAATGAGCAAGTGTAACTGCGTTGTATGGGAGGGGCATCCCCTTGCGGGTGCCCTTGTTGTAGGGCCTACTTTTATTTCTTATCTGCCTTGTCAGCTGGAAGAATCGCATTGACGGTGGTGCCGCAGACAACACATTGACCTTTGAGAGCGGGCTTGCCGTTCTTCATAGTGACGCGTTGTGCGTCCTTCAACTCGTTTTTCTTTTTGCATTTGACACAGTAGTAAACATCAGCCACGATATTGTTCTCCTTACGTTTTCTAAAAAATGCATACGTTCCCACCATTGGGATGAATAGCGCGTGTCAGGTATACCTGATAGCCCTGCTCGTGTAGGCTTTGCTGTGCCTGCGAAGCACTGGCAAGCTCAGAGAAAGGCGCAAAAAGCGTTGGACCACTACCAGAAAGCCGCACAAGCGAGGCTCCTGCTTGAAGCATGTCCTCGCGTGCCTGAAAGACTTCGGGATATTGTTCCAATACCCCACGTTCCAGTCCGTTATGCATGTCTTTTGGAAATGGCTCTCCCTTTGCTAGTAATACTGTGTAAACTGCTTTAGTGTGTACACCATCAGTGTAATCACTGGCAGGTAGGTTGCGAAAAATGGCTGCTGTGGAGACACTAATAGCAGGTTTTACCAGCAGAAGCCAGCGCATAGAGGTCGGCCAGTATGCGGGTAGTGGAGTGAGGCGTTCGCCGCGCCCCTCACAGAGTGCTAGCCCTGCTGTCAGAAAGAATGGGACATCAGAGCCAAGCGATGCTGCAAGGGCAAGCAAGTCCTCTGTCGTAAGCGGAAGTTGCCACCATTGCCGAAGTGCCAGCAACACAGCTGCTGCATTGCTGCTGCCTCCGCCTAAACCAGCTGCGATGGGGATACGCTTATCTAGTTCAATATGCACGCCTTGAGTCAGTGAAAGATGTTGACGTATAGCTTGCGCTGCTCGGACCGCAAGGTTGTCGTCGTTATCCAACTCCGATTGTGTACTAACAATGCTCACACGGTCCTCATTGGAGCGCGTTAAGCAGAGAGTATCATAAAGATCAACCATTTGCATGATTGTGGCAAGTTCGTGATAACCATCGACGCGTTTGCCTAATACGTCGAGAGTTAAATTAATTTTCGCATATGACCGCACAAAACACGTAGTACTCTGTGTGGGGATATGGAAAGGTTGCTGTCCATTCCTCATACATGCATTGTGCCCAGAATGTCTCTGTTTGTCAAGCAGAATATCATTGGTTCCTACACATATCTACGGTATTTGATCAAGCATCATCAGTCTCCACAAATAGCCCATTAATACCGTTTTGTAGCAGACATGCACAAGGGCTATGGTATACTGAAGAAAACATGTATATAAATGTATCGCAGTATTTTCCTGTGATTCAGTTTTCGCATAGTTTTTGGTAGATAGGCAAGATGGATATAACCGTTGCATATTTTCATTCACTGCTACGCGCGGATGTGGTGAAGCAAGATTTTGAGCAGATTCGAGCGGTAGGCGCGAATAGTATCGTCTATGCTATTCATGAGCAAGAAGAGCCACGTTGGTCGCGCGACCTGGAACGTGGTTTCCGTCAGGCGCACGATGCAGGATTGAAGGTACATCTAAGTATGGGGCGATATGGTAATCTGTTTGCGGGACCATCGCTTATGCCAAGTTGGTACACATTTCATCATCCACAATCGCGTGTGAAAGACCGACATGGCAGATATCATGATATTTCTTGCTTTAATCATGAGTCGTTTCGCTCGTGGCTCTTCAAAGAGATCGAGCATTATTTAACCGCCTATCCCATCGACGGTATTTTAATAGACGAGCCACGAGGTCCTGACATTACCTGTTTTTGCTCAGTTTGCCGCGCACTTTGTCCCGATGTTACCGACTTACCACGTTTTCGGCGACGTTCCATGATCGACTTTCTCGGTGAACTGTGTGCGTCTGTGAAGCGGGTAGACCCACATATGAAGACGAGCATTGTCCTTTTACCACAGGACCTCGGTCAAATCGACGAGTTAGCAATGCTGCCCCATCTGGATACGCTTGGTTGCCACTTATTCTGGCAACTCCTCAATGAAGAGGTAACAATGCTGGACTCATGGGGGCAGACGGTCGTTGAAACTGCACATAGTAACAAGAAGCGCAGTCAACTCTGGCTCCAAAATTTTAATCTTGATGAGCAAGGGGAGCAGGAGTTAGAGCCATCGTTTGCTCGCTTGTTACATGCTGATCCAGACGAGGTAGCATGCTACTACTATTGGCGTAATAATATCAATCCTACGCATGTCTGGCAAACGACAAAGAAGCTCCTACGACGTATTCCACGTCGTCAGCTTTACTGGCAATCAACCATACCCAGCATTCCCGTACCTCATATACCTGTAAGCGATAATCAGGGGATGATGTAGTAGGCGAAACCATAATATACTACATGACAGGGGCGGAGCACCTATCACTACTATACTTTCAGCCACTACGTGACTTGCCATGCTACTTCGTGTATAGTAGTGATAGGTGCTCCGCCCCTGTCATGTTCTGCAACTGCTTACTTGCGAAGTCCGGGTGTCTCGTCCTTCTCTTCATGATGAACGTTTTCGAGGAGTTCATGCAGTGCCTTGATCTGTGTGCGCGTTGTCTCCTCAGCATCGGTCGCTGTGAAGATAATCGCTTGCACTCCAAGCGTGAGCAATGTGTAGGCGTCGGCCTCGTCAAGGTCGGCTTGGACATTGATGAGGGCTGGGAAGCGAACAGCTTCGCGTACCGCACGGTACTGTAACACCTCTTCGATGCTCAAACTGCCCACGTTGTGTGCCATACCAAAGTCAAGCTGTACACCTGCGATGCCATCAAACGCGGTCAGATTGCGAATGAAGAGGGGATACATATCACCTTGACGCATGGGAACGGTAACAACAACTTCGAGGTCCTTGACATCAAGTGCCAGTAAACGTGCTGGTGCATCAAGAGGTAACACGAGATACTGGATACCAGCATCTTTGAGTTGTGTAAGGCTCTCGCGGTCTAACTTCTCATAGCCATTTGTAATGTGTAGGCCAGTTACGACGTTTGCATTGACTGACTTTGAGGATTCAATTTCCTGCTGAAGTGTTTCAAGAAAACTGCTGTCGTTCTCATTCCATGAAAAGAGCAAGCCATCTGCACCTGCTTTGAGCAATGCTTCCGAACTGCCTGCCGTGATGGTGGGTAATTCGACGACAAGTGCTGCAGCCCGTGGCTTAAACTCGCCTTTGTTCTTACCTAGAAAGCCCATGCCGCCGCCGCTTTGAGCGCGGCGTGCTTGCATGAACATATCGACTAATTTCGCCATTTCTAGTATTCTCCTTATGATAACGCGAACCGTGTGGAACATACGTTTTCGCGCTGATGTTCTTTCTTTAGTATGTGTGCGAGGTAAACAGAATATGTTCATTATATCACGAATGCTCGGCTTTTAACAGCGAGACGGAGCCTACAACGGACGCCCACGAGACCCCGGACACAAAAAAAAAAAAAAAATAAAAAAAAAACAAAAAAAAAAAAAATAAATACATGTTTTAACAACAAAAAAAAAATCTTTTTGGTTGGGCGGGGGGGGGGCGTCCGTTGGTTCTGTAATTCCTGCGAGGCATATGACCTATCCTACTCATCACTCCTACTTTGCTTGCCCCTTCTGCACCCATCACTTATAATGTCGAGGTTCCTAACTATATGGAATTGGGCATTAACAAATACTCTATTAATGCGCTGATGGGAAGGGTATCTCATGCTACAAGAAGCTGTAGATGACTATATCGCCACGCTCTCTCCAAAGGAGAATGAACGCGTAGGCACTAATATGAATACCGTTATGGCATATCGCAATGATTTAAGGCAACTCTGTCATTATCTACAAGAACAAGGGGTAGAGCATTGGTCACAGGTGAAACGGAATCAACTCGCAGACTACCTTATAGATATGCGTGAAGGACAGTCGTATCGACCAACAACAATTGCACGAAAACTTGCGGCATTCAAATCGTTTTTTCGTTATCTTAGAAAAGAGGCACGTATCGAGGGGAATCCAGCCGAGGAACTCGAAGCACCAAGTATTCCTAAGGACCCACCACAGATATTAACAGTGGAGCAGATTCACAGTCTGTTTGAGCAGGTAGATGTGGGAACTGTCGCGGGTCAACGCGACCTTGCAATGCTGCATATGCTCTATGCAACAGGTATGCGAGCATCCGAATTAGTATCACTACAACTAGATGATTTTGACAGGGGGCAGGCAACGATAGTATGTCCTGGTCGTAACGCACAAACACGTCGTGAGCGTACTCTACCTCTTCCTCCACTCGTTGTTGAGACAACGATGCAATACCTTACCAAAGCGCGCCCTCGACTGGCAAGACATCCAGAGGAGCGGGGACTATTCCTCAATCATCACGGTGAACGCTTAACACGTCAAGGCTTTTGGTTAATCATCAAAGGGTATGCACGGCAAGCAGGGATCAGCGAGATCACGCCACATATGTTGCGTCACTCGTTTGCTATGCTTATGATTAGAGATGGAATGGAACTACGCTCTGTTCAAGAGTTGCTTGGACACGCGCATATTTCCACAGTCCAGGTATATAATCAAATGGCACATAAAAACGTGTGATACGTCGATCTGTAGGGGTCTAATTCATTACATCCTGTTGGCACACAAATGTTGGATATTGTTGAACTGCTTACTATGTTCGCAAACATTGTGACATGCCAACAGGGTGTAATGAATTAGACCCCTACAGAGTTGGTATATAGAAGGAGATACATCATGCTCTACGATCAGGTGGTAGAAGCGACAACCGCGTTACAGGTACATACGTCAATGAAACCTACAGTAGCTCTTATTCTTGGTTCTGGTCTGGGCGAACTTGCCGATGAAATAGAGAACGCTGTTGTCATCCCGTATACAGAAATTCCACACTTTGCGCGTTCGACGGTGGTAGGACATGCTGGTCGGCTTGTATTAGGAACACTTGAAGGCGTGTCCGTCGTAGCGATGCAGGGACGTTTTCATTTCTACGAAGGCTATTCACTCCAGGAGGTGACATTTCCAGTACGGGTTATGCACATGCTCGGTGTACAGGTATTGCTTGTGAGCAATGCAGCAGGTGGCGTAAATCCTATTTATAATCCGGGCGACTTCATGCTTATTCGTGACCACATCTCGATGCCAGGGTTAGCTGGTGCGAATCCATTGGTGGGTGCGAACGAGGAGCGTTTTGGTGAACGTTTTCCACCATTAGCGAAAGCGTATGATGGAGCGTTGCGAAGCCTTGCACATACTGTTGCTGAACGTTATCTTGAACTAACGGTTCATGAAGGTGTGTATACGATGGTTGCTGGTCCAAGTTATGAGACAGGTGCTGAACTGCGCTTTCTCCGTGCTATTGGCACAGACGCCGTTGGAATGTCAACCGTGCCAGAGGTGATTGTGGCACGTCACATGGGTATGCGTGTGCTAGGCATGAGTTTGATTACCAATACTGCGACCGGGGATGAGAGCGAAGAGGTCAATCACGCAGAAGTACTCGCTGCTGGAGATGCCTCATGCCAAAGCTTTGCTGCTCTTATACGTGGCATTGTACGTGAGGTGCCTAGTCTGCTTTCTTGACTTCAATCTCTACTGCTCTCCAATTATAAGTGCTCCCTTTCCAATCGGTGAGAACCATAATAAAGTATCTTCCTGAGTCGGTGTCTGGTGATACTGTATATGTCCATGTTGTGATACCGTTCGTGTTACACATTTGCGTTTGAGGTGTTCCGCTAAATACGAGTGCCTTGTCTATTTCTGTTGGAAGCACCTGCGATACTGTGTCTATGGAACGTAGTTTATCTTGTGATGCGAGTAGAGTTTCAGTTGCTTTCTTATCCTTTGTCAACCACATCTTACACGTAATATCGGACGCATGAACTTGGTTGCCACTTCCCTTATCAACTGGGTAGGCGGTAAGTGTATAGATTGTTGTTCCATCTGCTTTCTCTACAGGCATTAATGCCTGAACAATAGGAATGCCCAATTTGACAACTTGAGGTGTGGATGTTGTTTGTGGACTTGGCGTTTTCTGTGGGACAACTGCTGTTGGTGTAGTTCCCTTTGTATCTTTATTATGTTGTTGTGCAGGTTGTTTAGTACGTGTAAAAAACGTACCTGTTGCGAAACCCGTCAAAAGACCTGATAGAGCAAAAAGAAACAAGGCAAGAATGACGATAAGAGTTGAGCGGCTATTGCTCGGTGCTCTGAAGTTCGGATTCGGTTGTCGAGTTGCCGCTTGTTGCATAAGGTGTAATCACTCTTTTCTCACTTACTGCTTAAGTATCTGCTAGAACTGCGTCCTATCATATCATGTTCTCTTGTGTACTTCCCTAAAAATAAACGTTGAGTAGCCCGAATTGGTAGCTTTCTGAAGGGGAACATACACGACGAATACAAAAAAAGAGACCGATCTATGCTCTGGGGGAGCAAGATCGGCGTACCTAGATAAGGGGTGTGTGGGGGAAGTCCTAGGCTCGACATATTCAGAAGTGGCAAACAGCTAAGATGGCTCGATGGAGCTAGATGGAATGGTGCATGCCATAAGACATCGAGCCATCCTGCCGCTTTCTTCCTTCTTGTATGCTTCTCTATAAAAGAGAAACGGAGTCTCCTTCTTTTTTGGGGCATATGCATCAACAATCTCGTAAGAAATTGTGGTCCTGTTGCACAAAACGTTCGTAGTATATAATAGGACAAAGAAATACTGTGAGCATACAACGTGTGCATATATGAAGGCTCCCGAAAGGAAATTGTAATGGGTGGACATTGGATTGAACTGATTATTGTTGTGCTTGTTGGTTTAGCACTCTTTGGACCCAAGACACTGCAATCGCTAGGACGTAATGCTGGTAGAGGTATTGGGCAAGCGAAGGATATAAAGGACAAGGTTATGTCCGAGTTACCGATGGAAGAACTGCATAAGATGTCTCAGAACATCCCCACAAGTCCACGCCATGCTGTACAAATACTCATGACTCCTGAGCAAAAAGAGCGTGTCAAAGCCGCCGAGCAACCGAGCCAGATCATTCAATCAACACCCGATAATACACAGTTATAGCATAAACTCATGTAGGGGTCTAATTCATTACACCCTTTTGGCGATACACAATTTCGGAAGACTGTTGAAACATTTTCTCATCATCCATAGCTATTGTGTCGCCGAGAGGGTGTAGTGAATTAGACCCCCTACATTGTTTCTATTGTTCTTGTGGTATCGCGGGTGGGAACATGAGGCCCGATAGGAGCCAACTAATAATACAGGTCACAACGATAGAACCTACAAGCAGATGCGTACTCCACACTGTTCCATACACTAGTGATACTACTAACGTATAGGTCAACAGCCATATCCCAGGCACGCTTGCGATGAATAAACGGAAACGCTCTACAGATGCAAGCGAAGGTTGTATCAATCGGTATGCACAGTCTATGAGTAGTCCTGCGACTGCTCCAATGAACATAATGAGATAATTGTTTTCCATTGTGGCAAGAGTTGCGGTACTTAAAGTCAGTGCGAGAAAAAAGAAACCAAAGAATGGCTTCCATCTGCGTAGCAAATACATCGTCAGACTAGCTAAAAATCCTCCTTGTACAATATACGAGACGACAGCAAGTGTTTGTCTTGTCCCATCCGTTTTTGGAGAATTGACCAGCCAGAAATCGGTGTATGGGCTTGCTTCTGAAGTGATAATCTGCCAGTAGAGTAGAAGCAATGTGAACGAAAGTAACAGTAGTACTTGAGATGTACGAGTACGATTTACATAAAGCGCGTGAAATGGACCCACAAGCACAAAACCAAAGAACAGCATGAGAGCGATATGAGTAGGAGAAAGAGCGGCGTCCAAATTCTGCTCAACGCCAAACAGAAGATGCCATGTCATATCACCCACACCACCTATAAACGAGCCGATGATACCAAGCACAGATATTTCATAGCCAGCAGGTATCGTCTCGCGCCAGGACATCCCTTTAAGCTTATTGATCAACATTGCACCAGGAAGAACAAGGGCAGTTGCTGACAAGCCTGAATACAGCACAGCATGCCAAGGTGTCCAGAAACTATCGAGACGAATATGACCATGTGCCCATGCATCCAGCGAAATACCGAGTATAAGCCAGAAGCACGCCCCTAAAAAAAACCAGGAGAAAACTTGTGACGAAATTTGTATTCTACTAAGACGGTTTTGAATAGAACGTGACTCTGTGCTTACTGAACTCATATGTGTATGTCCCTCTTTACAAATGTGTACTTCACAACTCAAAATATTCGTTTTGTTGCGGCAACGACAAGAAATCGTGGCACATATGCGTTCCTTGCATGCTCAATGCCATACTTCTGTACTATCTCTCGGCTCAATTGTGGCTCTATTACTCTTTGTACCACACCGCCCGCTTCTATGACAAGATTAAGATATTTTCTGAGTGGCAGTGAATGGTGTAAGCATAACTATAAATCGTTCATCGCTATCGCTCAATAAGAGCTACCGCGTAGCATGCTATGCCCTCTTGACGACCTGCGAAGCCAAGGCCATCAGTGGTGGTGGCTTTAATGCTTACTTGCTCTATAGTAAGATGTAGATGTTCGGCGACATGGGTACGCATTGCTGGGATATGTGGAGCCATCTTAGGCCGTTCAGCGACGATGGTAACGTCGATATTGCTGATAGTCCACTGCTCTTTCTGTAGTTGCTCATAAGTGTAACCAAGGAATACTGCACTCGGTTGATTCTTCCAGCGTAGGTCGGATGAGGGAAAATGTGTGCCAATATCACCAAGCGCGGCTGCTCCCAGAAGTGCATCGACAACGGCATGAATTACGGCGTCGGCATCAGAATGCCCTAGCAGACCATGCGTATGGGGAATGAGAACGCCTCCTAGGATGAGTGGGCGTCCCTCGACAAGCGTGTGTACATCATAACCATTGCCAATTCGTAGTGTCATATGATATCCCTTTGCAAAAGTGCTTCCGCAATGAGTAGGTCTTCTTGTGTGGTGATTTTGATGTTTGCATATGAGCCTTGAAAGATAGCAACAGGATATCCTAAACGTTCTAATAGTGCTGCATCGTCTGTAAAATTCTCCTGCGCGATAGGCTCATGATGTGCATGGTGAATGAGTGGAAATGAGAAAACTTGTGGCGTCTGAATAGCCCAAAGTTGTGAGCGATTAAGTGTTGTTGAGATAATGTTATCGTGTACTTGCTTGATGGTATCTTTCACGGGGACAGCGGCAACACTTGCTTGATGCACTTGTGCTGAGAGCAAGCCATCTTGTACCATCGTAGGTGTGACAAAAGGGCGTGCTGCATCGTGAATCATCACCCAGCGGCAGTCTTGTGTTTTGCTCGCTAGGGTATCCAAGCCAATAGCTACAGAGTCTTGCCGTCGTAGCCCACCGGGAATGACAGCAATGACCTTGTGCCAGTGTTCCTTTTCTGATAACTGTATCGTATCTGTAAGCCGCTCTGTACTGGTGACAATGACGATGGACTCTATAAGTGCTGCGGCTTGAAACACATCAAGAGTACGTGCTAGTGTAATGCGCCCTAGAAGTGGAGTCCACAACTTATCGCGTCCTAACATACGGCGGCTTGATCCGGCTGCAACGATGATGACCGATGCTTTCTCAATCTGTTCTTGCATCAATCAGTTACTCACAACTGCCGTTGTTTTACAGGTGCTTGAATTTGTGGATGCGGACCAGTAGGCTGTTTGGGATGAGCAAAGATCATTCTTCCTGCTACCGTCTGTAACACACGTGTGACCGTGACTTCGATAGCCGCACCCATATGCTGCCGCCCGTTTTCCACAACAATCATTGTACCATCGTCCAGGTAGCCTACGCCTTGTCCTAACTCTTTGCCATCCTGCATAATCTTAATGTGGATATCTTCACCCGGAAGTAGAACAGGTTTAATGGCATTGGCAAGTTCGTTGATATTAAGCACTTTCACGCCCTGTAACTCCGCGACACGATTGAGGTTGAAATCGTTGGTGATGATGGCGCAATGTAGATTACGTGCCATCTTCACGAGTTTGCCATCCACCTCTGCGATACCATCTATATCAGCATCGGTAATCTCAACAGGCACAGCAGCTTCTGTTTTCAACGTATTGAGTATTTCAAGACCACGTCTACCTCGATTGCGTCGCATAGTATCAGCTGAGTCTGCAATGCGTTGTAGCTCTTCCAGCACAAAGCGTGGCACAAGAAGTGTGCCATAGATAAAGCCGGTCTGACTGATATCTTTGATGCGACCATCTATAATAGCACTTGTATCCAGCAGTATAGGTGGAAGTGGAGCAGGTTCTGGAACGACGCGCTCCTTTTCTTTGTCTTTGTCCTTTTCTTTATCCTTTTCGCGGTCCCTTGCACGCTTCTCATCGCGGTCTCGTTCCCGTTCTTCGTCGCGTTCACGGTTTCGACGTGTAACGGCACTTTGGATGCTCAAGAAGAGATGTCCGATATCGTTTTTGCGCAGGACTGCAATCGTGACGCCAAGATAGGCAAAGAGGAGTGTCGCAACGAACGGGAGGATACGTCCCCAATTCGAGGGCAGACTATTAAGCGGAATTGCAAGTAGTGCTGAAATGATAAGTCCGATGGTGAGTCCTATTGCTGCGGCGACGAGGTCGCTTGCAGCCGCCTTACGAATTTTATCACTTATCCAGAGGTAGGGAACAATAGTGATATACGGAGTGATAATAAAGGCGAGAAGAGCGGCGGCTATGGCTATGCCAATAACCCACTCGATTTGAGCAGGTAAGTGACCCCGATCCAAGAAGAAAATGCCGACCACAATGCCGATAGCGGCGAGGCTCCCGATAATACGGGCAGTTATATTACCAAACATCCCTGCATCCTCCAGAGCAGAACACTGAAACAGCGTAAGTGTACTCAATGCGAATGCTTCATATAGGCAAGGAGAGGTCGGTGATAAAGAAAGAAAGATAATAGCGAAAAATGTGTTGCCTGACCCGCCATACAAAGAAACACCGTTGAGCCGTAAAAGTATGATATCGTACTTGAAGTATACCCTCTTCTTAGAGGGGAAGCAATACTTGTGTTTGCATCCTTTCAAAGCAAGAACAAAGAAAAGGTAGTGTTGCACCTCTCCTTCAAATATATGTTTTCAAAAGCTTTATAGCCTGTAATAAGTTGTACGTCCCAGATGTTGTTACGTTGTAAAAAGCCGAATTTCTCCTGTTCAGTGGAGCGCGATTTCCAGAGCAACCGCAAGAGAACTGGCAGTAAGCACTTTGAAATCGGCTGGGAGTCCTGCATCCTCCAATTCTGCACGTATTTTTTTGTCGCGTCCTGCACTGGGAACAATACAGCGTTTGAAGCCAAGCTTAGCCGCTTCACGAACGCGAAGTGAAAGACGACTTACGGCGCGTAGTTCGCCAGAGAGACCAACCTCACCGATGAGTGTCATATCAGACGGAATATTTTTCTCTCGATAGCTAGAGGCAATGGCACAGGCGACGCCAAGGTCAATAGACGGCTCTTCCAATGTAAAGCCGCCGACAACGTTCGCATATACATCATGATTACCCACTGCTAAGCCGACACGCTTGGTAAGTACCGCTAGGAGCATCACGAGGCGATTGTGTTCAATACCGTTGGTCGTACAGCGTGCATTGCCAAAATTGCTTGGTGTGACAAGTGCTTGCACTTCAACCAGCAAGGGTCGTGTACCTTCCATGCTGACCACAACGGCAGAGCCTGTTGCACCAATCGCTCGGTCAGCTAAAAAGACTGCTGATGGATTTGCAACCTCGACCATGCCTTCTCCTTGCATCTCGAAGACGCCGATCTCATGTGTTGCACCGAAACGATTCTTGACGCCACGCAACAGACGGTAAGAATGATACCGTTCACCTTCGAGATAGAGTACCGCGTCCGCTATGTGTTCCAGTGCTTTGGGACCAGCAACGGTGCCTTCTTTGGTCACATGGCCGATGATAAAAATGGGCACATGTGTGCTTTTGGCAAGCTGCATCAACTGTAGCGTACATTCGCGTACTTGACTGATACTCCCTGGTGCCGAAGTTACATGGCTGGCGATAACGGTTTGGATCGAGTCAACAATGACAAGTGCAGGTTTGAGACGGTTTACGGCTTCCGCAATGACATCAAGTTCGATAGATGCCAACAGGTAAAGTCGTTCGCCCGCGATACCGAGACGTTCGGCACGCATCTTGACCTGTTCGATAGACTCTTCGCCGGAGACATAGAGAACAGCACCAACAGCATCGGCAATTGCGCCTGAAACCTGTAGGAGGAGTGTTGACTTGCCAATACCCGGTTCACCACCGACCAGAATCAACGATCCTGCGACAAGTCCACCACCAAGCACCCGATCCATTTCTGGATAGCCTACCGAAATGCGTTCCTGCACTAAGGGCTTAATCTGTGGTAGCAGGATAGGTGTGTGTGTACCTTGTGCTGTAGAAGTGTTGCCAACAAGAGCCTGACGACGTTGCTGAGCGGGACTTTGCGGTACATCGGTCACTTCTTCAAATGTATTCCATGCGCCACAATCAGGACACTTGCCCATCCACTTGCTCTGCTCACCGCCACATTGCTGACAAACATATTTTGTGCGTATTTTCGCCATAAAAACTCTTTAAACTTAATTCTATGATGCATTCAAGGTAGGGACCGATTTATCGCGTCCTCAGCACGAGCGAAGCAATGTGCGCGTCTTATGATGTACTGAATGCACTACTTAGTGTAAATAGAAATTTACCGAAACTATTCTTATCCTGGCAAAACAGAATGCGTATTTAGGAGTGTTCCTTGCGCATCATACAACAATGCTTGAATTGGAAATTCAATAAAGCGGTCATCCAAAAAAAGAACAACATCATCATCGACAGTATCTTCTAAAAGAATGTTGTTCGCTGAGAGGAGATGAACTCGTGTAAATGAATTGTTTCCGGCTTAACTCCAAATCCACCCACGCTTTGTGCCTGCCGTCCTTGTGTACCTAGAAATGCAACAACAGCATCCTTTGGAGTAGTAGCATTCATATGTTTTCCTCATAATAGAGGTAGGGACCAGATTTATTGCGTCCGAGGCCAATTCATTGGCTATATGTTGAGACATCATAGGCGATAAATTGACCTCGGACGCGATAAATCTAGTCCCTACAAAGTCGGCTAAAAGGACAAAATAAAGAGGGACGCGAATAAACTTCACGTCCCTCCGAGAACTTAAAGGTCTGAACTGCTTTCACCACCGGCGGAGAGGGCCGCCGCTTCTGGTGCTGCAGGTGCTGGCAACTGCTCAATGCGGTTGCGGACTTGTAGATCAAGATTGCCATCAACGACAACGGCTTCAACAAGATCACCAGGATGGAACTTGCCTTCCAGCAAGCCTTCCGCCAGGGGATCCTCAACCATCCTTTGAATAGTACGGCGTAATGGACGCGCACCATACTCAGGATCGAAGCCTTTGTCGATCAGGAATTCCTTCGACGCTGCCGGTACGACGAGTTCTACCTGCTGCTCTGTCAACTGATTGCGTACACGGTTGAGGAGCAGGTCAATGATAGACTGCATCTCTTCCATACGTAGAGCATGGAAGACAACCACATCGTCGATACGGTTCAGGAACTCAGGCTTGAAGGTGTTCTTCAACTCGCCGAGGACCTTGTCTTTCATAGAGTCATATTCGTTCTGGTTGGCTTTCGCCTTGTCTTTCGACTGCTTGAAGCCCATCTTTGCTTCCCTATTGAGCAGGGCAGCACCGACGTTCGAGGTCATGATGACAATGGTGTTGCGGAAGTCTACCGTGCGTCCCTTGGCGTCGGTCAACTTGCCATCTTCCAGAATTTGGAGCAGCATGTTGAAGACATCGGGGTGAGCCTTTTCGATTTCGTCGAGCAGGATCACGCTATAGGACTTACGGCGTACAGCCTCGGTAAGCTGACCACCTTCTTCATAACCAACATATCCAGGAGGGGCACCGACGAGCCGAGCCGCCGCGTGTCGTTCCATGAACTCTGACATGTCAATTTTGATCAGTGCGTCCTCACTACCGAACATAAATTCGGCAAGTGTCTTGGCAAGCTCAGTTTTACCGACACCAGTTGGTCCCATGAAGATGAATGATCCAATAGGACGCTTGGGGTCTTTCAAACCAGCGCGTGCACGGCGCACTGCGCGAGCGATCTTTTCAATGGCCTCGTTCTGACCAATGATACGAGCGTGTAAGGCATCTTCCATTTGCAGGAGTCGTTGTGACTCTTCCTGTGCAATACGCATGACTGGAATGCCTGTCCACATCGAGACGATCTGCGCGATCTCCTCTTCGCCGACAGTCGGCTTATCTGTACCGCGCTCACGCTGCCAACCAGACTCCAGCTTAGAAATGCGGTCACGCAGTTTCACTTCGCGGTCACGGAGTTCGGCGGCAAGCTCATACTCTTGTTGCTGGATAGCGGCTTCCTTCTCGCGTAGCACTGACTCCAGACCCTTCATAGCCTCTTTCAGGTTGAGGGGAGCGAGAGAGTTCTGCATACGTACGCGGCTGGATGCCTCGTCGATCAGGTCAATAGCCTTGTCTGGCATAAAGCGGTCAGTGATGTAGCGACTGGACATATCAGTCGCGGCCTTAAGTGCCTCATCGGTGATAATCAAGCGATGGTGCTCCTCGTAGCGAGGACGAATACCCTTGAGGATTTCGATGGTCTCCTCAACGGAAGGTTCGCGCACAATCACTTCCTGGAAGCGGCGTTGCAGTGCTGCATCACGCTCGATGTACTTGCGGTACTCGTCGAGTGTTGTTGCACCAATGCACTGTAGCTCACCACGAGCCAGCGCAGGTTTCAGAATGTTCGCGGCGTCAACCGCACCTTCTGCGGCACCAGCACCAACGAGTGTATGTACCTCGTCAATGAAGATGATACAGTCGCGGCTGTTGCGAATCTCTTCGATAATCTTCTTGAGACGTTCCTCAAACTCACCACGATACTTCGTGCCAGCTACCAGAGAGCCAACATCGAGAGTAAGGAGACGTTTTCCAGCGAGGGTTTCTGGCACTTCACCTGAAATAAGGCGTTGTGCGAGTCCTTCGACGATAGCAGTCTTACCAACGCCCGGTTCGCCAATAAGTGCGGGGTTGTTTTTGTTACGTCGTGAGAGGATTTGAATGACACGCTCGATCTCTTGATGGCGTCCCACAACGGGGTCGAGAGTGCCAGCGCGAGCTGCTTGTGTCAGGTCAATACCCATCTGGTCAATGGTGGGAGTTTTAGAATGCTTCGCATCGCGCTCATGTGACGGTCCTGATTGGCTCAGCACCTGGATGGTTTGTGTGCGAACCTTTTCGAGGTTGACACCCAAGCTTTCAAGCACGCCTGCGGCAATGCCTTCACCCTCGCGTACAAGACCGAGGAGAAG
>CAXUIS010000055.1:15627-22934 GCA_964250915.1 uncultured Ktedonobacteraceae bacterium
TCACCCTCGCGTACAAGACCGAGGAGAAGGTGCTCTGTTCCAATATAGTTATGTTGGAAGCGCTGTGCTTCCTCTTGAGCGAGACTCAGGACTTTCCTGGCACGCTCCGTAAACTTGTCAAACCTATCTCTATCATTCATCTGTTTGTCACCCCCCTTTGAGTGGCGGCAGAGGATGGAACCAAGCCCTCTATAGTGTCCCTCGTATAAACAGGGTACTTCATCATACAACACCTGGAATAGTGCGTCAAGTTAAACAGTTGAGCCTCCCGTCTACCAGTGTAACGATATATATAATCGGCACACTGTTAACCTACACTCACAACTTCTTACAAAGAAGCAATCGACCTTCACACTGCCCTACCGTAGTAGAAAAGCAGCGTGAAGGTCGCACGATCATCTGTTAATGTACAATATCTAATCCAATAAGAACGGTGTACTTTGCAGATGCCTCCATATCTTTTTGATGCGTTGTCTTATGAGTAAACGGTATACCTCATAATACTCTACTTGCGGTAAAGCGTCAAGACTAACGAGATAGGAATATTGCACATCGCGTACTACTGTGACAACTCCTCATGCGTTGAACGCAGGAGCTTCTATGGTCTTTCACCGATGCTCTAGGGCAATAGAGCTATTGCTGTTTTGCATGAGAAGCAGACGTTACTCTCAGACCTCTTGCACAAAGTAGAGACATGGGATTTGTCTACTGTAATAGATGATAGCACAAGGCCCTGTAGAGACACATCTCCGCAGGGCCTTGTATGACTGCATGAAGTATGTCGCGTTACTCTTCGGTATCGTCTTTGGTGCGACGGGCTGCGTTACGGAACGCTTCCGCCATTGCGGTTAGCTGCTCTCCTGCATCCTCGGCTGGACTCTTATTCGAGGAAGCTGCATCGTTACGCTCACGTCTGTTGTCGGACCTCGGCCTCTGCTGACTCTGCTCTTGTGGAGCGGGAGTTGCTTCGAGCGATGGAGTTGTACTCGCCAGCGATGGAAGAGCTTCGACAGGAGTAGTCGCCGTGGGAGCGGCAGCTACTGATTCCGGTGTTGCTGTATTCTCGTTGGCAAGTGCAGCTTCAGCCTGAGCGTAGACCTCTTCAGATGGCTCCTCGCCTGGCTGATCGAGTTCATCGGCCTGTCGCAAGCTGAGACCTAAGCGGCGACGCTCGGCATCAATACGTAAAATACGCAACTGAAGCTGGGCACCCTCGTGCAGGATGGACTTGGGGTCCTGTCCTGGGGTCAACTCCGAAAGGTGAATAAGACCTTCAATGCCATCCTCGATGCGAGCAAAGGCACCGAATGGAGCTATCTTAGTTACGACGCCTGTGACGACCTGATTGGGTGTATAGCGTTGCTCGACGGTGGTCCAGGGATCAACCTCAGCACGCTTGATGGATAGTGCAATCTTCTTCTTGTCTTTATCAACGCTGAGAACCTGCACTTCAACTTCTTGCCCAACATGTAGAACTTCACTGGGGTGGTTGACGCGGCTCCAAGCCAACTGACTGATATGCACCAATCCGTCTGCACCACCGAGATCAACGAAGGCACCAAAGTTTGCGAGATTGCTGACGACACCCTTGCGAACCTCGCCGGGCTTGAGTTCATCAAGCAATTCCTCGCGTCGGCGTTGGCGCCACTCTTGAACAGCCAAACGCTCGGAGAGGATTAAACGGTTACGCGCTCGGTTGATCTCGATGATCTTGAGCTGAAGTTCTTTGTCCTTCATCCCTTGGAGCTTCGCCGCCGTCTCCTGGTTTTCGCCGCCGGAAGCGACCTCTTCACGTTTCAAATTGAGTATCTGCGAGATTGGCACAAAGCCTCGAATACCTGCAACATCGACAATTAAGCCGCCCTTGTTGTAGTCGATAACTTTTGCTTTGAGCAACTCGCCACTCTTGTATTGGTCTTCCGCTATGCGCCACTGGCGCTCTGTATTTGCTCTCTTGAGAGAGAGGACGGCATGACCTTCTTGCGTCTCTGGCTGAATCACATAGACCAGAACTTTGTCGTCGAGATGTAGCTCGGAGAACGAGCCATAACCACTAGCTGGAAGCTCCCTTGTCGAGAGGACGCCCTCGGATTTGAGGCCAATATCAACCAGAATCTCGTCCTGGTCAATACGCACGATTACGCCCTCGACCACATCACCCCTCTTGATGTTTATGGGTGCGCTTGTTGATGCCAGCAACGCTTCCATCTCGTTCTGATTGAGGTCTTCACCTTCTTCAGGAGTGCTGCCGTTTTGCCCCTGTGGGTCATTTTCTTCTAACATCGTCTGTACCCGCCCGATTTTCAGATTTTCTGCTGGCTCTGTCGAAAGGTCGCCGTGCTGTTGTGTCTGCATGGGTAAAAAACCCCCTTCGATCCACGGTTTTTGCCTGACCGCAGGACACACTTATACCATGTATTGCTCGAACTTATAGCAGTGTTCTCAATCCTGTTCGCGGTACCGCGAGGATGCGAAACGGAAGCGAGAAGGGCCACCTGTCGATTGTGCATAGAGGAGTGCGCCACTGGGTTTGGACTTCTTGTGAGAGGTTGCTCAGGCGGTAATCGTTTCGGACGTTTGTTAAAATCTCTTAACCCGTATCAGTGTGTACGAGAGAATCTGCGCGACTATTGTTTGCCCTACAGAACGATACTACGAAACGATGCTCGCAGGCATGAAGCCGTACTAAAGCCATACAAAGCACCTGAATGTAAGCATACCCCCACTCGATGCTCTAATTATACCAAAAGCAGGCCACGAATGCAAGACATTATGCGCCCTTTTGCGAAGCTCTCCTGTGTTTTTCTGCTTGTCAAATTATATCATAGTAATGCAAGAAATGACAATATGCTACAATATGCTTATGAAAATTATGGCGACAAGAGAGCTTGTGCATAGGCTGCAACAACGTCTGAAGCCTGTGGAACAAGCTACTACACTAATAGATGCCGTTGAGGGACAACGCCCAGACGCACGCAAAGCGGCAGTTTTGCTTGCTCTATTCGAGCAGGAAAACATACCCTACATCGCTTTTATCCGACGTGCAAGTACTCTACGTTCTCATAGTGGCGAAATTGCGTTTCCTGGTGGTGGGGTCGATGCTACAGATGCATCGCCAGTAATGGGAGCACTGAGAGAGGCATACGAGGAGATTGGCCTAGAGCCTGGGCGTGTCGAAGTGCTAGGCGTGTTGCCTCCTGTTTTCACGATTGTGAGTAACTATCTCATTACTCCTGTCGTAGCCTATTTACCACAGGGTTTAGGTCCGGTCCAATTGCAGGCGAGCGAGGTGGCAGAACTTATTCTTGCTCCAGTGCACGCCCTTGCAGACCCTGCTATCGCTCATACGGAGCAGTGGGAACGAGGCGGGATGACACGGACTGTGTATTTCTACGATCATGGCCCCTATCGTATCTGGGGTGCGACTGGTCGCATTCTCTCTATGCTTTTGGAGCTTCTAGTATAGATGAACGAACAAAACTCAGAAGAGATATAGGCAGGCAGATGCGAAGAGGGTGTGCTAAAGCAGACCCGTACAGGAATTACTGGGGATGTGAAGGTGTAATGTGAGTCCTGTACGGGTCTGCTTTAGCACACCCAAGCAACCACGTACATCATCGGTCCCTACTATGTAACCCATTAGTCATAGAACGCTTGCGAAATATGCGGGTATCAGTACAATAGAAAGTAGAGAAAATGTCGTCTGTAGTGCGTTCCCCGTACTTAACCGAATGTGCGGTTGGTCTATATACAACCCAGTGGAGTGAACCTGTGTCTACGTCTGATGCTCAACCTTCCAGACTTCTGCCGCGACGACCACAAGGAACAGTACCGTCTTCCTCGATTCCTCCTGCCCTGGTTCCCGCTGTACCAGAGACGCATAATGCCATATTGTACCCTGCGCCCGCCCCTGTGACTCCTCCTCGCACGTCTCTACCCATGAAACCACTTACTCCTGCTCCTGGTGTCGCACAACCCGATCATGGGTCGTATGAGCATGCAATTGATTTCGCCACTCACTCTTGGGACCTCAAAACAGGTGGATTGAAAACGTTAACCGCGAAACGAGAACTTCCCACCCGATTGGATAGACGTTCCACAGAAGTATTCCAAGACTCACGTGAGTCACCGTCTACACGTAGTTATATGTTTGCTATGATTGTACTCGTATGCGTTATTTTCATGCTCATCGGGGGAGGCGTGATTCTATTTGTGATATTACAACCGTAACAGAACAAGCACTAGCTTAACAGAGAAAATGGCTTGTTTATGTGGAGCCAGGGCACCCGCAAGGGGATGCCCCTCCCATACAACAAGTGTGCATGGAGCATGGGTTCGTCTATGGGAGGGGCATCCCCTTGCGGATGGCCTGTTCCCGCTTAATCGCCCATTGCTCTACAGACGAGTTGCTGGTACACCGTGTAAATCAGTTGCGTGACGAACACCATTTACAATTGCCTCTGCCAGTACCTTTGCTGCCGCTGCACCAATCATACTTACCTGATATGCATTTGTTGCCAGGTCTATATGACGTTGCTCACGGGGACCAAGGGCGAGTGCAAATACTGTGTCGCCATCGAAAAGAGTGTGCGCAGGTCGAATGACCTGTGCTAGCCCGTTATGTGCCATTTGCGCGACCTTGTTGATCTCTTCTTTTGTGAGGGAAGCGTCAGTAGCGACGACTGCGATAGTCGTGTTGCCGAAAGGACTCTCACTATTAGATATGCCCTCCATAGACAAAGGCGGGCGTCCACCAGCGATAATCTGCTGAGTTTGAGAATCGAGAATATTGCCGAACGCATTAACTACGACGAGTGCTCCAACATGAGTACCGTCAGCAAGCGTTGTACTGGCAGACCCTAGCCCTCCTTTCATAGCAAAGGCAGGGCCGAGCATCTTGCCAACCGTTGCTCCTGTTCCCGCTCCGACATTACCTTGTTGAGTTGCTTCGGTATCTGCTTGCTCACAGGCACGATAGCCAGCTTCAGCATCAGGGCGTACATTGGCTGCTCCAAAGGCAAGATCGAAGATGGCAGCGGCAGGTACGATTGGCACTTTTGTCACACCAACATCGTAGCCTATCTGCCGCTCTTCCAGGTAGCGCATCACGCCACTTGCCGCATCAAGCCCAAAGGCACTACCACCTGTCAGCACAATTGCATGAACTGAATCGACAAGATGCATGAGGCGTAATACATCGGTCTCACGCGTTGCTGGTGCACCTCCACGCACATCGACACCACCAATAGCTGGTGAATCGCAGAGAATGACCGTACACCCTGTTCCTGCCTCCACATTTGTGTCGTGTCCTACGCGAATACCAGGAATATCGGTGATATCGTTGTGCATGGAAATAATCTACCTTCCTTGTAGAGATCGGTTAAGCGCACTCAGCACGGCCTTTACCGAGGCAAGTGTGATATTTGTGTCTATCGCGGCACCAAAAAACGTCGTATCTTCCTCTGTCTGTATCTGGATGTAGGCGACAGCTTGTGCATTCGCTCCTTGACCGAGTGCGTGTTCTGCATATGAGAGTACGGTGAAGTCCGCCAAGTTTCCCTGATGCAGGGCCAATACAAACGCATCAATTGGTCCATTACCATGAGCGCGTAGTTCGTGAGTTGTACCGTGATACGAAACTTGTGTCATACATTCAACAGTTGTCACACCATCGTGACTCACAGTTGTCTCTGTACGCAATGTATCGAGTGCAAACGGTGTTGTGCAGCGTAAGTATTCACGCTCGAATGCCTGGAAAAGCTGAGTACTCGAAAGCTCTGTACCAGAGGTATCGGCGAGCGTTTTGATAACTCTGCCAAATTCAATATGCATGGCCTTTGGCAAATGGAATCCGAACTCGCTCTCCATGATGTAGGCCACGCCGCCCTTGCCAGACTGCGAGTTGATCCGAATAATAGCCTCATACGAACGCCCAATATCTTTAGGATCGATAGGAAGGTAGGGCACTTCCCACAAGGATCCGTAACTAGTATCTTGCGCATTCATGCCTTTGTTGATAGCATCTTGATGTGAACCGGAGAAAGCTGTAAATACGAGTTCGCCCGCATAAGGCTGACGTACAGGAACGGTCATACGCGTACATTTCTCATAGATAGCCTGAATCGCTTCGAGATTACTAAAGTCTAAGCATGGGTCCACGCCCTGCATATACATGTTGAGTGCTACCGTCACGATATCAACGTTGCCAGTGCGCTCACCGTTGCCGAATAGTGTACCCTCGACGCGTTCTGCACCGGCGAGTAGACCTAATTCTGTGGCTGCAACACCTGTGCCTCGATCATTATGCGTGTGTAGACTGATGATTGCGCTTTCCCTGTTACGCATGTGGCGACAGAACCACTCGATCTGGTCAGCGTGAACATTAGGAGTGGTGATTTCAACAGTTTCAGGCAAATTTAGAATAATCTTTCTTTCAGGCGTTGGCTGCCAGATATCGACGACCGCTTCACATATTTCGAGGCCAAAATCAACCTCAGTCAGCGCGAAGCTTTCGGGCGAGTATTGGAATATGATGTCTGTTTCAGGCAGGCGCGGCACCCACTCTTTGATCAGTTGTGTACTACGTGTGGCAATGGCGATGATATCCGGTTTGTCCAGGCCAAACACGATACGACGTTGTAGTGGAGATGTAGAGTTATAGAGATGGACAATAGCCTTTTTCGCGCCTCGTATCGACTCAAAGGTACGTGCGATAAGTTCTTCGCGTGCCTGTACGATAACCTGAATAGTCACATCATCAGGGATACGATTCTCTTCGATGAGCCGACGAATAAACGTAAACTCGGTGTCGGAGGCTGAGGGAAAGCCAACCTCGATCTCTTTAAAGCCAACACTCACGAGAAGTTGGAACATCTCAAGTTTCTCTTCTACACTCATGGGCGCAGGCAATGCTTGGTTGCCATCGCGCAAATCGACGCTACACCATGTCGGTGCCTGGATTATAGAGCGAGAGGGCCATTGCCTATCAGGTAAGTCAATAGTTGGGAAGGGCTGATACTTTGTAATCTGGCCCTTCTGCATCCCCTTTGGGGGCTTCGTCGGCGAAGATAGAGGTCTGTGCATAAAAGATTTCTCCTTGTCTCAATGTTATTCTCTATCTTATCACGCATATCGCCTTTTTGTTCGGAATCGTGTAGGGGTCTAATTCGTTACACCTTGTTGATATATTACAAATGCTAGAGTCTGTAGAAACATTTATCTACGTTCTACAAACATTGTAATATGCCAACAAGGTGTAATGAATTAGACCCCTACTAGTCTGTCAAAGTACATTTGGGACCGAAACT
>CAXUIS010000056.1:0-22293 GCA_964250915.1 uncultured Ktedonobacteraceae bacterium
GATGACGATGGTAGTGTCGATAGCTAGTCAAGAACGCTGAGAGTGAACCAAAGCTATCGCGTAGCCATTCAGCATCACCCCCATCTTGTTGCGCAAGAAATGCTGCATGTTGAGCAAGCACAGGTTTGTGCATGTTATTGTCATGTATACGCAGTGGTTTCAGCGTAGCAATATCAGCATTCCGCCCAATCTCAATCGGAATCCAGCCATCAGAGCACCAGTCAAGATAATTCAGTATACATCCTCGTTCGTAGAATTGTGCGTGTGCTAACGCATCAGCATTCCCCAACAAAATTTGGCGTAGCGCGACATTGGTGAGCCACGAGTCCCAGTCCCATAAAACATCGGGATAGGCCATGCCTCCTGGTGTCAGGAAGGGATAACGTAAACTGCCGCCAGCTTCACGAAACATAGCGGTATAATCAGACGATATGTGTTCCTTAAGTGCTACCGCATCTACGCTCAGTTGCTCATCAAACTCTTGGCTTCCGAAGGATGTTTGTGACTCGTTCATACATATCCGTTCCTCTCTATCGTCTCTATAAAACTGCTTTTGTGTACACATCTCAAGCTTACTCGTGCTTCTGTGTCGCTTCCGTTCGCGGACGATGCCGTGTACTTGACTCTCGAACGATGAGTTGCGTTGGCACAACAATATGCTGAGGAGAGGGTGAGGCAGTGCCAGGAGCGTTGAGCATGGAGAGTAACACTTCCGTCGCAATCCGTCCTACTTCATACATGGGAACATTCACTGATGTCAATTGAGGGCGCGTGTAGTTGACCCAGGAAGAGGCCCCACTTGTCACAATCGCCACATCGCGCGGCACTCGTAGCCCTAACTCGTGTGCCGCTTTCAACGCGCCTACCGCCATAAGCTCGTTCATCACAAAAAGGGCAGTCGGACGGGGGTCACGTTGTAGAAGCACACACGATTGTCGATAGCCACTCTCATGAGTCCAATCGCCATACGCTTGATTACTTGTATCGAAGGGAATGTCCGCATCGGAGAGTGCCTGAAAAAAGCCCTGCTCTCGCTCACTCACAATAGGGTGGTTGCGACCGTCAATAGTGATTAACCCGAAGCGACGGTGTTTTAGATGAATGAGATGATCGATGGCTTGATAGACACCACTTCTTTCATCCGCTTTTACCCAACTCACAGGCAAATCTGTGTACTCACGTCCAACAACGACGATGGGTGCTTGGTTCTCGATAAGTGTCTGGACTATTTCTTGCGGAATGAGCGTATCGACGAGTAAACCGTCGATTCTACCACTTTGCAAAAGCGAGAGGCTACGTTGTGCATCGATAAAGCTACTTTGTAACACGTAGTAGTCATGTTTCACTGCACAGTCAGCAATTGCAGTGAAGATACGTGTACGAAACACATCAATCTCATCGTCTAACTCCGCCTCCGGCTCACGACTGATAAGATAACCCAAGGTCATTGAACGCGACGAGCGCAGTGCCGCCGCCGCCGCATTTGGTTGGTATCCCATCTGCTCAATAACTGCTCGCACACGCGCCTTCGTCTCCGGCAGCACGAGCGGACTGTCACGCATAACAAGCGAAACGGTGTTGTAGGAAACTCCTGCGACCTTCGCAACATCACGACTCGTGATACGTTCTTTTTTTAGCGACATCGCCTCTCCACATTTTGAAGTAGTATTCGTGTGTTCATGAACGTTTGACTCAAACAAATCCTCTATTAGAACGTTCATATAAAAATAGTATCATTAACAAGTAAAAAATGTCAAACATATTTCAACTACTTGACATTTGGCTCTCGTATTCTTATACTTTCGATATGAACGTTCATATACAAAGTCTTGGGTATACCTGTTTATCTGCTCTACAAATGCACGTGTGCAATCAGTCGTCAGGAAGAGAAAGGGGGAATGTAAGGCGACTCGGCAAGACTGCAAGAGGTAGCAGATAGGAACTGCTTCATACGTCTTGTTTTCTTGAACGCAAGGGAGAAACCCACATTGACATGTCAGGCTTTAGAAGATGTACGCCCTATTTATTCAGTGGAGGACACTTTACTATGCAACGGCGCACCTTTCGGTTCATGTTACTCCCGACGCTACTCGCAGTTATTGCAAGCATCATTCTCTCTAGTTGTGGTGCCAGCAGTGGTAGTAGTAGTAATTCGTCGAACAGCCACATAACGTTAGTCGTCTCATCCTGGGTTGGCGGCGATGCCGCAAGCCCATACACAACCATCGATGCTCTTTTCACCAAAGAACATCCCAACATTACTGTTCGTTATCAAGCAACCCCATCGGATAGTTATCAAACAGTGCTACAGACGAAGTTTCCAACAGGGAGTGTTGGTGATGTTGTAGCATTTGATACTTCAACTTACCCGAAAGACTCGTTCGTCCAAAATGGCTATCTTGCCAATCTCGCTGACCAGCCATGGGTTTCCCGACTCACTCCCAGCGCGAAAGCGGTCACTGGTACAGCAAGCAACCCTTCCTCTGTCTATGCGATGCCTCTGTATCAGGCTGCTGGTGGTGTTGTTTACAACAAAGCCATCTTCACAAAATTGGGGCTAAGCGTTCCAACCACATGGACTGACTTCTTACACGCTTGTCAGGTAATCAAAGCTGCTGGCATTCTTCCTATTGCACTTGGCGCGAAGGATGGGTGGCCTCTCAATATGGTCGAGTCTATGATGCTCAGCAACACCGTTTACCGTGACAATCCAAACTTCCATCAAGACATAGTGTCAGGAAAAACGACCTATGCGAGTTCACCTGGGTGGCAGCAAGCACTCAAAGATATTCAGAATTTGAAGCAACAGGGGTACCTCAGCCAAAACGTTGTAGGCACTGGTTGGTCGGATGCAGTCAATCTGATGGCAGCGAGTAAAGCGGCTATGATGATCTCCTACGACTTTGCCTTTGGTGCCGTCTCAGCGATTAACCCCAACACACAACTTGGCTTCTTCGCGATGCCTTACGTGGCAGCCAGTCAGAAACCGACAGTATCTGTAGCAACGAGTATTCTTTTAGCAGCTTCGGCAAAATCACCACATCTCGCGGAAGCAAAGGAGTATTTGCAATTTCTCTCTCGCCCGGATATCATGGGGCAGTTCTTAGGATTGCAAGGAGCATTACCGACGTTCACCGATGTGACGCCAGCAAAGATGAGTCAAGGCGATCAAGAGATTTTGTCGGCTTATCAAGCAAATTCTTTGAATAATGCTGCGATTGGAATAGGTGGTAATCAATTTACTGTGCTGAACAAGGGTTCACAGGAATTGTTGGCGGGCACTGCTACGCCAATGCAGGTACTGCAAACGCTCGACAGTACGAAGTAACCCGAATTGGACATGAAAATTGTCCGAAGCAGAAATGCTTAGCCGCTCAGGTGCAAGGATGACGTAGTATGCATCTTTGCACCACCGCTTAGAGGTTCTTTTCTCTCGACCTTCCTATGAGTGACAAACTTCATTCACATTACAGTGTTGCTACACTTGTTCAAGGACGACATATGAAACAAACTCTTCTTTCTCAGGACATCCCGCCTACGCCGTTGCCTACGACTCGTGCAGAGCGTGTACATAAGCGTAGGTATCTGCCCAAAGGTATACTGGTCGATAGTACATTCATCTTGCCAGCCTTTCTCCTCTTCACTGTAGTCATAATATATCCAGTTGTGAGCAGTTTCTATTATGCCTTTACCAACTGGAACGGTGTCGATACCAGCCCACATTGGATTGGCATGACCAACTTTGTGACACTCCTGCATGATAAAGAAGTCCGTATCGCACTCGTCAATACATTAGTTTTTACCATTGTCGTATGTGTCATCCAGAATATTTTCGCATTGACCTTGGCATTAGCATTAGATCGCGCGACGGGTCTATTTGGTCGTATCTCTGAATTACTGCGTGTACTCTTCTTGTTACCTGTGGTTGTCAGTCCACTGGCTATCGGGTATCTGTTTTCGTATGTGTTCAACGCTAATTTTGGCCTTGTGAACACTGTGCTCGCCCAACTGCATCTTTCAGGACTTGAGCATGACTGGCTAGGCGATCCACGTTTGGCATTGGGAGCGGTGATTACGGGACAGTTGTGGCAGTATGTAGGCTACAACATGGTTATTTTCCTGGCGGGTCTGCAAACAGTTCCAGTCACGCTCTATGAGGCTGCAAGTCTTGATGGAGTGACACCGTGGCAACGGTTCAGCGCGATCACCTGGCCTCTGATTGCACCCGCTACCACCATCTCTATTCTACTCACGTTATTGGGCGGTTTGAAAGTCTTTGACGTGATCGTGTCTATGACTGGCGGCGGTCCTGGCTATGCAACTGAGTCCATCGTTTTACGGATTGAGCGTGAAGGATTTCAATTTGCTCATTTTGGCTATGCATCAGCGATGAGTTTAGTCCTAAGCATCGGTCTCTTTATTGTGACCATCGTAGCTTTGACAATCCTACGTCGTCGTGAACTCGTTGCTTAAAGTCACGCATTCGTGAAGGGAATTTCTACATGTTGAACCAACCATTGCCCTCGACACATTCTCTACAAAAGTTGGGATCAGTAGGCTTTCGCTCGCTTCGTCTTGTTCCCATCATTCTATGGACGTTCGTTTTGTTGGTACCCATTGTGTCTGTTCTCACCGTTGCCGTCAAGAGTAACTATGAATTGCTGAATAATCCAATGGGTTGGCCTCAACAATTTGTGTGGGCAAACTTTGCCACTGCGTGGAATGAAAGCAATTTGGGGCAAGCATTGTTGAATAGCGTTATCATTACGAGCGTTGCTGTCGTCGGTATTGTCCTGCTAGGGGCGATGGCGGCTTACCCGCTGGCACGAAGGGGAACGCGCGGTATGAATGGGCTGTACTACTATTTTATTGCTGGCCTGATTATTCCGTTTCAGTTCGGACTGATTCCTCTCTATCAATTATGGACAACTTTGGGACTCGTGAATACATTGCCCGGTATTATTCTCATTCATATTGGGGCAACCGTGCCATTTGCGATCTTTTTCTATACAGGTTTTATGAAAAGCATTCCGCGTGAACTCGAAGAGGCGGCAGCCATTGACGGGGCAGGACCACAGCGCACGTTCTGGACTATTGTATTTCCCTTACTCCGTCCGGTAACAGCAACTGTTATCATTGTCGCGAGTTTGGGAACCTGGAATGATTTTCTTGGTGCCTTGATCTTTTTGCAAGACCCTAGCACGCAGACATTTCCATTAGCTATTTATAGTTTTGTGGGTCAATATGGGCAGCAGTCTAACCTCATCTTCGCCTCGATCATCATCGTTACTTTGCCAATTGTTTGCATCTTCTTACTCCTGCAACGCTCGTTCATTAAAGGACTTTCAGGCGGAGCATTGGCAAATTGACAGCAAATGAGAACGGTGAAGTACTCAGGTAAGAGGAGCATTAAAATATTCTGGCCTATCTTGCGAGTATACAGATAACATAAGCGCAATACACGTTTGTTAGGAGAAGAGGGAGATACATGACAAGTACACGTCCATATGAAATCGCGGCTTACTATTTTCCACAATATCATACTGACCTCCATAATGATATATGGCATGGTCACGGTTGGACGGAATGGGAACTCGTCAAGGCCGCACGTCCTCGCTTTCCAGGACATCAGCAACCAATTGTCCCTGCATGGGGCTATTTTGATGAGTCGGACCCTGTATGGGCGGCACGCGAGATTGAGGTGGCGGCGAATCATGGCATCACTACCTTTCTCTATGATTGGTACTGGTATGAAGATGGTCCATTTCTCCATGATGCACTCAACCAAGGCTTTCTTAACGCACCGAACCAGGACCGCTTGAAGTTTGCGCTGATGTGGGCAAATCATGACTGGCTTGATATTCACCCTGCACTGTCTAGCAATCGTCCCGCGACACTCGCTTTGGGTCGCCTCTCACGTCGTGCTTTCGAGAAGATGACAAACTACATTATCGAACACTACTTCTCGCGTCCCAACTATCTAACAATGGATGGGAAACCCTACTTTTCTCTTTATGAAATAGGCAATTTTATCGCAAGTATGGGCGGTGTGGATGCCGCACATGCTGCCCTAGAGGATTTTCGCTATCGCACACAGGCGGCAGGTCTGCCCGGCTTGCACCTTAACGCTGTCGTGTGGGGACTAACCATACTTCCTAGTGAAATGCAGATGCACGATCCCGCATCCATCGTCTCGCAACTAGGGTTCGATAGCGCAACGTCGTATGCGTGGACACACCACTATCTCCCCGACGGTGATACGTTTCCACATGCTCATTATCGAGATGCCGCACATGCGAACTACAAGGCGTGGAGCCACTATGCCGATCTCTTGCCCGTTCCCTACTATCCGAACGTCTCCATGGGCTGGGACCCAAGCCCTCGTACTGTTCAGAGCGATGTCTACGAATTCCGTGGCTATCCATGGACCTCGATCTACGACGGAAACACGCCGCAAGCATTTAGGGAATCACTGCAACAAGCAAAGGCGTTTGTTGACCGTCATCACGAGCAACACAAAATGGTAACGCTCAATGCCTGGAACGAGTGGACCGAAGGAAGCTACCTACTTCCTGATACAGTACATGGTATAGCGTACTTAGAAGCTATTCAAAGCGTATTTGGCACTCATTATGCCGACCGACTTCTGTAGGCATCTCACAAAACACTACTCAATATCTTTGATGGGGATTGGTCCAAAGGCAGGAAGCGCAGTGTCGTGTGCATCTGTGATGTTGCAATAGGGGTCTAAACCCCATCCATACCACACATATGTATCTGCTGGTAGTGCGTTACTGGTAAGATGTAAAAGGATGGTATCGCCTTTCAATGCTATCTTGTAAATGATGGCTTGCTCTACGCCTTGCGCATTCCGAAGCGTACATCCCGATGGACGCCCTAATGCTTGGAGATTCCCCTGAACATCGCGAAAGTGCAGACGAATACAACTTTGTTCTTGCTCAAATTGTGCTGTCACGATATCAGGTGTTCTCTGACCTACTACAGCTCTTGCCAGCCGTTTGCCTAACCGTTTGAGACCTTGCGTTCCAATATGAATGAGGTCATCTAACTCAAGATCAATTGATGCAACCATCGCAGTATGCGGACGAGTCGCACTCCATATTCGCTGCCTCTCTCGTATTCCATTCCATCCATCTCTGTTCCATATCCAGCCAAGCGACTCGGCATTGATAACACGTCCGATTTGCACATAGTAGAACGGTAAATCAGGGGGTCCGAAGTCAGCACGAAAGGCATCGACAAGGGCTGTCAAGCGTTCTGGATACTCTACGATCAGCTCAGGGTTAGCCTCAGATTCGCCTTGATACCAGAGAATGCCCGCGACGCTGCTTCCTACATGCTGAAAGCGTTGCAGTGTTGCGCCATAGAGTGAACCGCCGCCCTCATTCCGTAATTGTGGATTCCATTGCTCCATAGACGTGCCACCATGCGCACTTGGAATGAGACCAATGGGGACGTTCGTGAGTGAATAGAGTTCTTTCCCAAAGGAGATGCCCAAACCTGCACCTTTGTTTCGTAGAGGATCGCGTGGTTGCAGTTCGCTGGGTACTGCATCACGCCTGTAGAGCAATTGATGGTGAACAAGATACGGCGACTCATCGAGCCAATGCAGAGGTTCTTCCGCAATAGCCCACTGCTCACGGGATTGATAGGAGTGAACAAAGGGAGAAGGTGGCTCAACATCAATCAGGTCCCCCACGCCTTCCATGTTGCTCTGTCCAGCCAATATCCACAGGTCTCCAACATACACATCGTGCGCGTCGTCTATGGTATAAGGACCGCCGACAGGTAGCTCAATGCTCTGCCCATTCTGCAAGCGCACTCGTGCTTTGTTGTCCTTGTCCCTCTGCAAAATCTGGTAGTTCTGAACGGTCATTGTTGTATTCATCTTTCTCATCCTTTGCTTACCATTCCGTGATGGAGCCATCGATATTGCGCCACACCGGACTATGCCAATTATGGCCTATGTTCGCGATCTTACGTACCTTGTCTTCGTCAATCTCTATGCCTAAGCCAGGAGCCGTTAATCTCTTAACGAAGCCTTCTTCATAGTTGAAGACTGTCGGATCAACGAGATAGTCAGTGAGATGCGACGCGCCCTGATGATAGTGAATTTCCAGCGACTGTTCCTGGATAAAGGCATTTGGTGTGCAAAAGTCAAGTTGTAGTGATGCTGCAAGGGTAATGGGACCTAGCGGACAATGAGGGGCAATAGCGACATCATACGCTTCGGCCATCGCTGCTATTTTACGTAGTTCCCAAATGCCACCAACATGACTGATGTCGGGTTGTAGAATATCTACTCCTCCGTTGGCTAGCACTGTTTTGAAGCCCCAGCGTGTATATATGCGCTCACCAGTGGCGATAGGAATGGTGGTATGTCTGGCTAGTTCTACCAATGCTTCGTTATTCTCGGCTAACACAGGTTCTTCTATAAACAGAGGTTTGAATGGCTCTAGCTCTTTCGCCAGCACCTTCGCCATCGCTTTATGCACGCGCCCATGAAAATCAATGCCGATATCGACACCATAGCCAACTGCTGAACGCACAGCCGCAAGACGTTCGACGGACTCCTGTATCTTGATGGCAGAGTCGATCCATTGCATCTCGGCTGTTGCGTTCATCTTCAATGCGGTATAGCCAGAGGCGACACGCTCTTGTGCCGCGAGTGCTGTATCACTCGGTTTGTCGCCTCCAATCCAGGCGTAGACACGCATCTTCTCGCGCACCGTACCGCCCAACAATTCATAAATAGGCACGCCAAGCCGTTTGCCCTTGATATCCCACAGCGCGTGTTCGATGCCAGATATGGCACTCATGAGAATAGGACCGCCTCGATAAAATCCACCGCGATACAGCACTTGCCAAAGGTCTTCGATTCGTGATGCATCTTTGCCGATCAGATATTCACCCATTTCCTCTACGGCTGCTCGAACCGTGTCGGCACGCCCCTCGACAATCGGTTCGCCCCATCCTATCAAACCATCATCCGTCAGTATCTTGAGGAAAAGCCAGCGTGGAGGCACTTTGAAGGTTTCCAGAGAGCGTATCTTCATCAGGTATTTCCGCTTTCTAAAATATGTATCAACGACAACACAAAATTATGATACTACCTGTGAAGAAACGTTGTATATCAAGAAACGCTCCTGCTATTGGCACAAGGACTATGTTTTTAGCCACGAAATCGCGGAGATTGCACGTCGATTAACACATGCAAAACAAGTCCGTTTGTGGCACGATCAAGCCCTGGTCAAAATGTCCGGTGACTCGAAGGCTTCGCCGTGGCATCAGGACCTCCCGTACTGGCTGGCCGATGCAAGAAACCAATGCGCTTTCGTGCTGGATGGCTCTTGATGATGTCTATGAAGCAAATGGCTGTATGGCATTCGTTCCGGGTTCACAAAAGCTTGGTCGCTTGGAGCCAATTAGCCTGACGAATCCACAAGACCTCTTCACGTTGGCTTCTCCTCAGCAGAATGTGGCGTTCCATCCGATCTTTCAACCGATGGCGGCAGGCAGTTGTACCTTTCACAATGGAATGACTTTCTACTATGCCGGACCGAATACGACCGACAACCTCGTCGCGCGATAGTGACCATTTACATGCCAGACACTGTTGATTTCACAGGGGCAAACCATATCGTCACTGAGGGTCTTGCTCTCCATCCTGGCGATGTGCTTGAAGGTGAACACTTTCCTGTCCTGACGGAAGAAGAGAGGTCGTAAAACTCCTTCTTTTTGTATTACAAGACGATCTTGACCTCCATCTCGGTGATCCACTTGATGGTGAACGTTTCCCTATTCTGCCAGAAGAGAAATACAGTGTGTAATAAACATAGGGCTGTTAATTTCTAACAGCCCTATGTCGCAGGTTAGCCAGCATCGCCAGCACTACAATATGCACCGTTCATGTGGACAACATGAGCTATGCTGAGTTCATGTTCGTCATCTTCTGTAACGTCGGGGCGAAATTCTTCTGCGATGTTCCATTGGAACTGCTCTGCATGGGGAAACGCTTGTTGGTAGTGTCGTAGTCCTACTGGAAGCAGGCGCAAACGCCTATCAATCCACTCTCGGTCCCAGGGACCATCTTCGAGTATTTCTTCGGTGGCGCGAAACTCATAGTAAATGGTACGACGCAAGTCTTTCCCCTCGACCTGTTCAGAGCCATGTACAATCATGACATCATGCAACAATACGTCACCCGGCTCCATCTCGACGACTACGGCATCAGGCGGATTCCATCCTCATCGTTCTGTCAGCAAGCAAATGTCTTGTCCTTGCTACTGCGTTCTAGGAATGACCCGTAATGCGCCTTCCTCGGCACGCGAGGCATCGAGGTAGAGATCGAAGTTGAAGATGCGATGCTTCTGGTGTGGATGTACCGCGTCTTGATGCCATTTGATTGCCGCACCATCCCCTTCCTGCTTGAACACCATCGACTCATAGGTCGGCACGAAGTTAGGACCGCAAAGGCTTTCGGCGACGGCGAGTCCCTGAGGTGAGCCAAGTAAATCCAGGGATGCCTTCTGTCCTTTATTGTGCAGATAATCGACACGAACCATCACCTCTCCATATGGGCGACGTGCAAACTTGAAGTCATTGGCGTACCTATCTCGTTCGTTTGCATTCATTCCCATCTCAATCCACGTAGACGCTGCTTCTTGCAAATGGCTCAGGAGATCTTGGGGAATCCAATGACGTAAGATGAGGTATCCATGCTCATCGAAGAACCGAACCTGCTCCTCAGAGAGGTGATATGCACTACGCTGAGGATAGATCGTAAGCGAAGTATTCGGGGCTTGAGTGTTCATACTATCTCCTGTACTTGTGAGAAGACGCAATTTGAGCAGGGTTGCCGCCAGCGAGTCACCTACTTGAGCTTTGAAAAGATGAGAGAGTCGTGAAGTTACGAGGCTGAAACTGGCCTGTTCATCACGATCTTACGTGGTTCGTCGTCTGGTGCTTGTACGTGGGGCTGGTCACAGTTTCAGCTGCAGTAATGTTTCTGTCTCGCTTCAAACCAGCTCAAAATTCTGTTCTGAGCTGGTTTGAAGCAAGAACACATACTACTCTACCACGGTAATGATGCAGGAGGCTGAGGAATGAGTCCACCTGTTGCGTTAATATGCTCGAAGAGATACTGATGCGAGTCCACCATCTGTCGGCGCAACTTTGCCCGATCCTGGAGCAGTTTGCCATCCTTTTTGAGTATCTTACCGGCAACCATAACGGTGTCTACATTTCCTGGATGGGCGTGCATGGTGAGCGTTCCGAGTGGATGATTGGCTGGCATTGTGTTGATATCATCAGCACGTACCATGATGATGTCGGCATCTTTTCCAGCCTCAAGTGTGCCAATTTTGGAGTCCAAGCCCATTGCGCGCGCACCCCAAATAGTAGCGGCTTGCACAATAGTCCGTGACGAAAGATCAATAGTATCCGGTCCATGATGGTGTCCTAGCTCGATATCGTTATCGAGCATTCGTTGCGCTTGAAGACCAAGACGCATTTGAGAGAAGATGCAACCAGAGTTGTTCGAGATGACATCACAGCCAAGAGAAGGTTTGCCTCCCACCGCGAGGAAGCGTCCGATGACTGGATGTCCCATGCCCATTTGCATCTCGGTCTCAGGCGTACTTGAGATTGCACCACCAGTTTCAACCACATGTCGCAGTTCGTTATCGGTTGTCTGATTCATATGTACCCATACAAGATCAGGGCCAAGCAACTTCGCCTCTTCCAGAAACGCAACCTCTGAAACCGGCTGCGGGAACATCACCGCATTGGCATGTAGCGTGATACGTACACCAAGTTCACGCGAGATGGCAACCTCTTTTGTCACTCGTTCGATGCCAGCAACGAGTACATCCGACAGACTAATGCCCATGGTGACAAGTCCCTCATTCGAGGCGAATTGCTGTTCGCGCAACCTCTTTGCATGCTCAATACGATGTTCGAGCGTGCTAAAGGCAGGATTTTGGACTGGAACCTCGTTGAGTCCGAGGGCAAATAGAGAGCGAATACCCGCCTCACGACTTCCACGAATAGCTTCATCAGCGTGTTCAGGTGTGTTAACACAGTGCGAAAAGTCAAGAACGGTGGTAACGCCCGCATTGATTGCTTCTAGCATCCCAAGATAGTTCCCAACGTACATGTCTTCTGGTCGGTAATGAACGGCGGCTTGGAAGCGAATACTTCTGATGTAGTCTTTGAGCGACCAGTCATGTGTGACGCCGCGCAGCTGGGTTTGCCACACGTGACGATGCGTATCCACAAAACCCGGTAAAACTAAACAATCAGTTGCATCAAGAACCTCTGCGTCCGCAGTCAGGTCCTGACCAATCTGGCGAATCTTGCCATTTTCGATCAGGACATCGGCTATTCGGGGTTCCTCGCCATCCACCATTGTGATAACTGTTCCACCCTTAAACAAGGTACGCTCATTCGCCATTGAAAAACCTCCTTCATACAATAAACACAGAAATTAAGGTGCCTCGACAGGCTTGAGTCCTAGCATCTGACGCGCTTCCGTCGGAGTGGCAGGTTCACAGCCTAGCTCTCGAATAATTCTTACCATGCGTTCCATCAACGCTTCATTGGTTGCCAGTGTGCCACGTGCATAATAGTTATTGTCCTCAAGGCCAACGCGCACATGTCCCCCCAATAGAATCGCTTGTGTAGTTGCGGGAAGCTGTGCTGGTCCAATCGCGCCGACACAGAAAATGGAATCGGGAGGCAACAGATCAACCATCATCTGTAGTATCTTCGGGGAATAGGGCATCGCGCCCTGAAAGGCCCGCTCCATTGCTAGCATGATGTTGACATAATAGGGTGGGTGGTCGTAGCCAGTGCTAGATAATCGCTGCATATCCTGCAGAATGTGCGTAGGGTTCATGACTTCCCACTCAGGCTTGATACCCTTTTCGCGCATCCGTTGAGCGAGAATGTCGCAGCGTGCGGGCGAGGTGTCCATAATCATTTCATGACCATTAAAGGTCGTCACCATGGTTGAACAATCGAAGGTTGCCATCTCCGCACCCGCTTCGAGACCTTTCAGTCGCTCCTCGAAATTCGACTCCTCTCGACCATCGGGTAATGCCTTGAGCATGTCACCATTGATGCCACCGCCAGTGCTGTTGTTAATGACAATGTCACAACGTTGTCGCACCAACGCGTTGATACGCCGATAAATCTCAGGATTGCATGTGGCCTGATCGTCGGGGCGTCGAGCGTGGATGGCGGCGATGCTTGCTCCCAGCTTCCAGCAGTTGTATACCGACTCGGCAATCTCCTCTGGTTGTGTTGGTAGATGAGGATTTTGCTGCTTTCCTGCCATGCCACCTGTCGGGGCTATGGTGACAATCACTTTGCGTCCGTTCATGAACGTTTCTCCTGACATGTGTTTACTAAATTAATTTGTGATAAAGGAAGAGTATCTCAGCTTTTATCATCTTGAAATCGCTCGAACGACTCCAGATCGAGAAGAATATCGTCAACCGGAGCCTTGCTTTTTTCATGCACGTCAACTGCGAGCAACACTCCTGATGCTGGACAGTAGAACGCTGTCATAGCTAGATTTTCATGGAGGCGAATTTGCCCAAGATAGTCCTCTATCTTCACAGGTTTTGCTATTGCCCCTGCTCGCCAAGCCGTGCTGCCAGTGGTGAGCACATAGCCGACAGGCGACTGTATCTGCCACTCCTGCGCTCTCTTCACTAGACGTAGGGAGGGACCGAGAGCAATTTCGGTAGTAGCCTCCTGCTTGGCCTTTTCCTCGACAGGAGGCTTACCGATACGTTCTTGCCGTATCTGTCGTCGTACATCTCTTGTTCTTTCAAGATTCATACTCTGCTCCGTACCGACGACTCCGTAGATTGTGCGGGCCGCCTCTGCGGAAATGACACCATTCTGTATATCAGCCCATACCGCCTCTGGACTTCGCTCAAGTGGATCACCGAAGCCGCCGCCGCCTTGCCACAGGACTGTAAAGACATCTTCTTTGGTCATTGGTATGAGACCGGGTTTGGGTCCGAGTTCTTGCCATGTGCCGCCGAGTTGTTCAGGATCTTCAGGTAATGGATGAAGTGGATAGCTCCCGTTGTGAAGTACTTGACGACCAAAACGCTGCCGCACCGTTGCACCAGGCCAACCACCGAAAAAGCCGACGGTGTTGGGAACCTCTAACCCGTGTGTCATGACTAGGATTTCGGCCTCATCGATTCCTCCTAACGTCACCGCCATCTCTGCTCCTCTTCCACCTCGGTAGCGACCTGCACCCCCTGTATCGCGTCCGAGGCGACGGTAGAGATAGAGCAGAGGGAACACTTGCTCATTGCCCTCAACGTCGGCGATACGCGGCATGGGTACGCAGAAGGGACCGCCAGCGTCAATACCGTCCTTACTAGCATAGGCACCGAAACCCCCTGCTTGTGGATCGAGCAAATGCATACCAAAGCGTTCCCCAAATTGGTTCGTGCCGCCCATATTAAAGGTTGCCATGGTACCGTTGCTTATTGCCTGAGTACGGGAACTGTATTGAGGTGAACAAGCAAGCAATTTGTTGAGGGCCGCCGCCACCACGTTCGTAATGACCCAAACGGTCTCAACTGTCGCTGAGCCGACGGGGGCTGGATACTGAGCAGTACAGATCAGTCCATCAGGGGCGATAATTTCAACCGGACGCATCATTCCTTCATTCCAGGGAATGTCGAAGCCAAGCGCGGGAATGAGCGAACCAGCAACGCCTCCACGCAAACCTGAACGGGTGGCATTGATGAAGCCCGGTGCTTGAAGGCTTGAGTGACTAAAGTCGAGACGGAGCAATTCCCCTTTCTTTGTCATACGTAGATCAATGGTATAGAGGGAATTCTGATGTCCATCATGCTCAAGAAAATCCATGACATGAATCTCGCCGTCAGGTAACTCTACAAGCCGCTCCCGTGTTCTTAACTCAGAGATGTCAATCATGCGTTGCATCGTCAGGCTTACGGTCTCCACGCCATATCGTTCAATGAGTTGTGTCAGCCGATTACTTGCAACGTTGAGCGTCGCAATAAAGGCGCGAATGTCCAGTCCGAGTGAGCCGGGGAGACGACTCGCGGCAAGAATAAATTCGAGCACATCCTCGCGCACTTCGCCTTTCTCCACGATTTTCACGGCGGGAATGCGAATGCCCTCCTGAAAGACCTCGTATGCCTTGGGCGACCAACTCGCGAAGTCCATTCCACCCACGTCGGTCTCATGAGCCATGACACTTGCCCATGCGATAAGCTTGCCTTCGTGAAAGATCGGTCCGGTCATTTGTACATCGTTCTGGTGCAGTGCTCCAATGTAGGGATCATTACCGATAAACATATCCCCTTGCTGAATCGACGTGGTGCCTTTTCTCAGGAGATGCTTAATCATGTCACCGACCGGCGGTGCCTCCATCGTGACCTGGAAGCCCATAGTGGCAAAGGTGCCATCGGGCAAAAAAAGGCCAGTGAAGAAATCGGACGCCTCCGTGACCGTTGGCGAACCGGAAACACTTTGCATCGCTATCCGCATCTCTTCGCTAATAGCTATCAAGCGATTGCGTATGATCTCGTAGGCGACAGGACTGAGTGGAGGTTGGGAAACTGCTGTCATGCTCTTTCTCCTTGTTTTAAGAGGGCGCCGACTTCGCTGCTGATGTGTTCGCTCTTCGGGATGCAAAGCTTAGCGCGATATGCACATTGCCCAACGCATCCGAACGAACGCTTCCTCCCGGAGGTACAACCACGGTTTGACCTGGATACTCAATTACGCACGGTCCCGCAACGTTTTGTTCTGGTGCCGGAAATTCGGTTGCATAGACAGCTGTCTCTACTGGAGCGTGTGCGTCATCAAAGACGACAGCCCGTGACCCAATACGAAGCAACCTGTCTTTACCCGAAGGCGTGACCGGCAATGTGAGCTTTCCAGTTCCAATAGCACGAACAGAAAGAACCTCGAAACCTGCCCCGCGAAATGCTGCCCCGCGTCCAAACAGCGTCTCATACTCATGCTCAAAGCGCTCTAGACAGATTGCAAAGGTCGCCTCGGTCATTTCCTCTTCGGGTAGTGGCACATCGAGATGGTGCGCTTGACCTCGGTAACGCAAGGCGATACTCCGCTCGACACTTCGGTCGTCAGAAACGTGTTCACGTCGCAAGTCGTCCAGAACTGCCTCGCTCACCGCCGAACATGCCGCACGCAGTTCCTGGAGTTGTTCGTTCTCTAGAAGGTGCTTTGGAGAGAAGCGCAGGTAGACACTTTTCTCAGCGGTATGGCGCACATCAGAAGTTCCCGTTCCATATGCAGACTGACCAGTGGCTGTAGCAGGAACGATAAACTCCTCAACGCCCACATCACGGCACAACGCCCACGCATGTGAAGGTCCCGAACCCCCATTGGCAAAGAAGGTGAAATCACGGGGATCATAGCCGCGTTCAATGGTGACGCGCCGCAAAAGGTCTCCCATACGGCTATCAAGTACCTCGCGTATGCCCCATGCGGCCTCCATCAAGCTCAGACCAAGCGGTGTAGCAATTGTATCTGTTATGACCTTTGCTGCTGCCTCGATATCCAGTTTCATACGCCCGCCAGCGAAATTGTGCGCGTCCAGGACACCAAGTACTAGATCAGCATCCGTTGCTGTTGCCTTCGTTCCACCACGCCCATAGCAGGCTGGTCCGGGATACGCCCCTGCGCTTTGTGGTCCCACAACAAGCGTACCATGCTGAACCGAAGCAATACTTCCTCCACCAGCACCAATCGAGTGAACATCAATCGAGGGAAAGCGTATATCGGCACCCGCGAGTGAGATTTCAGAGCGCATCAGTGGCGTCCCATCGACGCTTACTCCGACATCGAAGCTTGTCCCGCCAACGTCTATGGTCAGGATGTTGTCTCGACTCATTCGCTGTGCTATCTCTTGTGAACCGATCACACCGGCTGCTGGACCAGAGAAAAGCGCAGCCACTGGTAATTCGGCGAGTGAGTCAGTAGAAACAACACCGCCCGCACTTGTCATGGAGAGAATGTTGACAGGCACACCTACTGCTCTTAATACGCTCTCTAATTGCTCAAGATAGCGGCTTACTATGGGACCAAGTGCAGCGTTTGCAGCAGTTGTTGACATTCGTGCATATTCACCTACTGCGGGTGATACCTCATGAGACATGCTTACGAATACCATATGCATCTCTTGCTGCACCAGTTGCAACAAGCGACGTTCGTGAACGGAGTTTTGCGTAGACCAGAGCGTACAAATAGCGATAGCCTCGAAGCCTTCGGTAGCGATGGCTCGTACAACTGTTCTTGCGGCCTCTTCATCGAGCGGCTGAACAACCTGTCCGCGTCGGTCAATGCGCTCGGGTACCTCATAGATGTATGTGCGTGGCACCAAAGGAGGCCATTGACCACGCAGGAAGTAGTTCCCGACTTCCAACTCGTTGAGACCTGCCACCTGTCTCTTGAGACGGGCAATTTCCAGAGTGTCAGCAAAGCCCGCGGTGGTAATGATGGCAGTTTTTGCGGCTTTGCTTGTCAAGAGTGCATTAAGACCAACCGTTGAACCATGCCCGAAGCGTTCAATGGACGAGCAAAAATCGCGCGTCGGCATATGAAACGCTTCTGCTGCCACGTCGATGACATTGAGAATGCCAGTGATAATGTCGTTCGTCGTGGGAGCCTTGAACACCTGCGTACGACCATCACTTGCTAACACCCAGAGGTCAGTGAACGTTCCACCAACATCGGTGCCAATGTGAAACTTCATCTTGTCACCACTCCTCTGTATCGAGTACTAAAACAATGAACTCCCAATTAGGTTTTCCCTTATAATGCGGCTTGATCACTCCGCTTGACGATAAAATATCCTTATGTTAGCATACAAGAACGAATTTCTATACTATGATAAAGTCTACTCGAAGACGGTAGGCATGTCACTCCCTCTTTATTCGGCTTTACGCTTCGGGTTGCTTCAGGTTTTTTCGGATAGTACATTCTACGTGTTGCGAGAGGAAAATTCTGTACGGAGGACCGAGGTATGAGTGATCATCGTCGATATAAGCTCAAAGACTATCGGTTTGGTCTACAGTTACTAGCACTGCGTGAAAAGACACGCTTGACACAGATAGAGGTGGCGGGTCTGGTTGGAGTGACTGAGCGAGCACTTCAAAATTGGGAGAGTGGAAGTGGCTATCCAACAGCAAGGAACTTGAAGAAACTCATAGAAATTTATGTACGCCGCAGTGCTTTTACTCCTAGACAGGAGCGAAATGAGGCAAAGCTGCTTTGGATGCAAGCAGGTGAGAATTCTATTCGACATCAGATACCCTTTGACGAACTATGGTTCAATACGCTGCTAGAGCATCCCGAATTTTCTCATCTCTCTTCTACACAAGAAGCGGCTTGGCAAGAAGTCTCGCTTCATTCGTCAAGCAGTACCCTCGCTTTTCTTCCTCTCATGCGGAATGTTGTTTCTGCACAGACGCCTTCATCTACCAATACACCTTCTCAACTACAAAAAGTAGATTGGGGTGAAGCTATTGATGTATCTTCATTTTATGGACGCGAGAATGAAGTGACGGAACTAGAGTTGTGGGTTCTCACGCATCGTTGTCGGCTTGTTGCTTTGCTTGGTATGGGCGGCATAGGAAAGACTGCTCTTTCAATTCGGTTTGCACAGCACGTTGCTCCGCACTTTGAGTATGTGTTCTGGCGTTCACTCCGTAATGCTCCACCTTTGGAGGAAGTCTTAGTGAATTGCATCCAGTTTTTCGCAGATCAGCAATATGCAGAAGTGCCTCAAGATGTAGGAAGATGTATCACCTTGCTTATTGAGGTGCTACGTAAGCACCGTTGTTTGCTTGTTCTCGACAACGTAGAAGTACTTCTGCAAGAGAATTCTTTTGAGAGTCGCTATCGAGAGCGGTACGAGAGGTATGGCGAGTTTATTCAGCGGCTGGCAGAAACGCCGCATCAAAGTTGCTTACTACTGACCAGTCGAGAGATGCCTGTCGAATTGGGACCTCTAGTGGGAACGCACGCACCCGTTCGCGCACTGAGTGTTGCGGGTCTTGGGCAGACAGCGAGTCAGGAGATGCTTCGAGACAAGGGGCTGTTTGGAGTACAGGATGCCTGGGTGGTTCTCATTCATCGCTATTCTGGCAATCCTTTAGCTCTGAAAATTGTGGCAGAAGCGATACGAGAACTCTTCGGTGGTGATATCGCTGCATTTCTACGCGAAGGGCAGATTTTGTTTACTGGAATCGTTCTGCTCTTAAATCAGCAATTCGAGCGGCTCTCTGCTCTCGAACGCGATGTGATGTATTGGCTAGCGGTCGAACGAAATCCCACTTCGTTAGAGGAACTAAATGCCTATCTTCTCTATCCACCTTCTCGTGGTGAGCTACTTGAGGCATTGAAGTCGCTACGACGGCGCAGTCTGATAGAACGAGTCGGGCGAGGTGCTGTCTTTACGCTGCAACCCGTAGTGCTTGAGTATGTGACCGCAAGGTTGGTAGAGCAGGTAAGCGAGGAAGTTCGCAGTGGAAGTCCCTCTTTGCTTAGAAAGTATGCGCTTATGAGAGGTCAGGCGAAAGAATACATTCGGAATAGTCAACTGCGCCTGATCGTACAGCCCATTCTTGAAAAGTTAGGGTCGCACTTTGGAAGCAAAGAGTTTGAAGAGCAGGTGATGCAACTGACGAACCAGCTGAGGGGAAAGCCGTATGCTGTGCAAGGATATGGTGGAGGTAATCTCGTGAATCTGCTTGCGGCTCTTAAAGGAAATATCCGAGGGGCAAATTTCTCGCGGCTCTTGATTCGACAGGCGTATCTGCAAGGGATTGAGGCACAAGGAGCAAGTTTTGCTGAGTCGGACCTGACAGAATCGGTGTTTATAGAAACCTTTGATAGTATTGCATCTGTGACTTTCAGTCCAAATGGAAAGTATATAGCGTGTGGAAGTTTTAACGGAGAGATTCGTCTTTGGTATGTTGTTGATGGAAAACCATTGCTAGCATTCATGGGTCACACTCGGATGGTCTGGTCACTTGCATTTAGTCCTGATAGTACGCTTCTCGCTAGTGTTGGCTATGACCATAGCGTGAAGCTATGGAGAGTCGATGAGGAAGGTTCTGTGCGGTGTCTGAAGACATTGCAAGGACATACCGAGTGGTTGCGGTCAGTTGTCTTTCATCCTGATGAAAGCATCATCGCTACCTGTGGAGATGACGAAACGATACGACTCTGGAATGTGCAAAGTGGCCTCTGCCTCAATATATTGCGCGGAAATGCTGGCATGGTCTGGGATGTAGCCTTTAGTCCTGATGGACATTTCCTGCTGAGCGGCAATGATAATGGAACACTGAAACTGTGGGAGGTGTCTACTGGGTTGTGTCTCAGAACACTTCCAGCTCATTTAGGTCGGGTGTATGCCGTCGCGTGGAGTGTAGGAGGCATGTTTGCTAGTGGTGGAGAGGATCAAGACGTAAAGGTATGGGAAGCAGAGAGCGGACAGCTGCTCAACACTTTGCGAGGGCATACGAATTGGGTCTGGTCACTTGCCTTTGATGCCGAGAACGTTCTAGCAAGTGGTGGTGATGATGGCACTATCAAGCTGTGGGAAAGTAGGAGTGGACAATGTTTGAGAACGCTACAAGGTCACATTGGAAGAATCTGGTCACTTGCCGTTGGTCCTGATGGTAACTTGGCAAGTGGTACGCATGGTGGAACGGTGAAGCTGTGGGAGACGACGAGCGGACAATGCCTAAGAACGTTGCAAGGCCATCATCGAGTGATTTGTTCAGTATTGTTTAGTCCAGATGGAGGTCTTTTAGTCAATGGTGATAATACCGGAACCATAAGAATATGGCAGAGCGAGGGGCAGGAACGTGAAAAGTACCTCAAGGCATGGCAAGGTCATGTTGGTCGCGTGTGGTCATTGGCGTTTCATCCGCGTGGACGAATGCTTGTCACGGGTGGAAATGATCGAGTTGTCAAGCTGTGGGAGGTACCGAGTGGTAGGTGCCTGAAAACGTTCCTGGGCCATACTGGAGAAATATGGTCAGTGGCCTTTTGTCCCGATGGCGGCATTGTGGCAAGTGCCAGTCTTGATGGGACGGTGCGACTATGGAGAGTTGGAGAAGAGAGCGAAGATTGCTTAAAGGTTTTAGAGGGACATAACGCTTGGGTTTGGTCTGTAGCTTTTAGTCCAGATGGACAGATTGTGGCGAGTGGAAGTGCTGATGGTGTTGTGAAATTGTGGAATGTGAGCAGTGGGTTGTGCTTCAAAACCTTACGAGGAAAGGTGAGTCCTATAGGCGCACTTGCTTTCAGTTCCGATGGAAAGCTGCTGTTTAGTAGCAGTAATGATGAGCTAGTGAAGGTATGGGATGTGAGCTGTGGTGTGTGTCTGAAGACGTTCCAGGGAGATGGACGTGCAACCTGGATTCGGTCAGTTGCTTTTAATCATGAGCGAAGTCTGATTGCAACGGGGAGTAATGATCAGACGGTCACGCTCTGGGGGGTGCGGGAAGAGGAGCGTGAGAAACCTGTAAGGACGTTAGTAGGACATGCGGGGCAAGTGTGGTCAGTTGCTTTCAGCCCGAATGACAGTATACTCGCAAGCGGAAGTGACGATGGAACCATGCGTTTGTGGAATGTGCAAGACGGAACATGTCTCGCGTCCTTACAGAGCGACAGGCCATATGAACGCATGAATATTCGGAGCGCGACAGGTATCACAGACGTGCAAAAAGCCTCGCTGAAAGAATTGGGAGCCATTGAGAAAGAGGCAGAGTAGCGAACGCACTTTGCCTCTTTCCTATCATGCTTTCTCTTCCTCTTATCGTCTTCTCTCTGCACGCGGTGGAGGAAGCAGAAGCGCATATCCAACAAGTTCTTTGAGGAAGCGGATCAATATCTGTTCCGGTTGAAGCGAACCAGAATGGCGTCTGCATTCTCTTTGCCTTTTGTATGCTATAGATGAGACGCTGTATTTCCAGTTTGATGAGCTGCAATTCCCCATCTCCACGCACTCTACTCGAAAGAGTTGAAGGCTGGACTTTCTCCGACAACTGTTGCCGGATATCACAAGCTTTTACATTTGGCTTTGGACAAGGCGGTGGAATGGAATCTCGTTCCTCGTAGAAACATCCTCTTTTTAGCGTTTTGCTGTCAACCGAGTTGTGGGTTTGGAAGAAGCTAGGCCAGGAGCGGCTTCAGGGGCTGGGCGGAGGAGGTGGGATTTGAACCCACGAA
>CAXUIS010000057.1:0-22039 GCA_964250915.1 uncultured Ktedonobacteraceae bacterium
AAACCTGTGTAATTAATAGCTAGATTTGGGTGTGCTGAAGCAGACCCGTACAGGACATACCATTATGACTCCTGTACGGGTCTGCTTCAGCACACCCAAATCTAGCTATTTACCGATTGTACCTGCTTCACGCGTCTCGTGGGTAATGGCACGAACGCGCTTTCCTGAGCGTGTGGTTGTGCTGGTCGCATCTTGGCATTCAAGGCGCAAAACGACATTACACCACGTGGCGATGCGTTGTGGAAGCAGCAACGCTCGATACGGCTCATGTCAATATCGCTTTCATCCATGAACGGCTTGACGAATAGTGTGAGCGTCTTACGACTTGTCCAGAACGAAGGATCGGTCCCAATGTGAGGCCAGAGCGTCTTCATGAGCTTGAGGCTACCTCCAATGTTAGTTACCAGTTGTGGTAAGATGGCGGCGCGACCACGCGTTAACATACGCAGCGTCATATTTGGACGCGGGCCGACGACCTCCATAAACTCCTTAAGTGTGAAGTTGGGCGCGATAGGCTTATAGCCGTCCTTTGTGTGTTTGAGGAGCGAAAAGGTATTGCAGAGTGGTGATCCCTCACCAACGGGGAAGAATAGGTCTTGTGAGACACCCGCTTGCTCTTCGATCAGTTTAAGTATTTCAGGCATACGCAATTTACGTAGCGGCTTCTGTTCTCCCTCTTCACCATCTTGATTATCCACCTCGAAACGTCCAAAAGGTGTTGCAGCTTGAAACGCAATGGCGCATACAGTATCTGGATGTTGCCATGCAAAATGTATGACCTGTTGAATCTGGTCCGTATTTAATCCATCATATAAAGAAACTGCGAGCGTTGAGGGCAGATGAGCGCGTTCAAGGGCGGCAATAGCTTTCACACGTACATCCCACAAGTCTTCGTTGCGTAGTTTGACGATATCTTCTGGTCGCGTACTGTCAAATTGCAGGTACACGGAGGTAAAGCCCCACTCAACAAGCTTCTGTGCAAACTCCGGTTCGCGTGCCAAACGGATGCCGTTACTCACCATCTCTAGTTGCCCAAAGCCCTTACGCTTGACCATTGCCGCGATTTGATCGAGGTCTTTACGCACAGATGGTTCGCCGCCAGAGATTTGTAGCGAGATACCTTTGCCCTCAACAGCTATGAGTTGGTCCAGACGCATCTCGATCTCTTCTAGCGAATAGTCGCGTTCAGAAGGGCTTGAGTAGGCATAGCACATGGGACAGGTCAAGTTACAGCGTTCCGTGACTTCGATGATCGCAAGACCCGCAGGCTTACGTAGTGGAAAGGGAGAAAGCCCCTGTGAAATATCAGTATTGCCACCGTCACCATAGCGTGCGATCATGAGCTTTTCTACCTCAAATGATTTGCGATAGAAGTCTGCGTGATATCCGAGATCAGTATCGACGACGCCATGTGTTGGGCAAGTGCGCGTAAAGAAGACCTGTTCATGCTCTCGCACTTCGTATGAGGCAGGAACAATCTCTCCACATATAGAACAAATACTACGCGTTTGTTTCATAATCTCAGTCATAGTGATACTTTCTCCCTTTGTAGTAAATGCTATGAGGCCCGCTATTCACAAGTGTTATAGAGAGTATACACTATTACACTTTTAAGGTTTGTAAAGTTTTTGCGGTAGAGGTAGCAATTCATTGCGCCCAAAGATGGGGGTGGTAGGGCAACGCATCGATAACGATTTCCTCCTTTAACATGAACCCCTCCCGTAACATGAACCCCTCCCAACCCATCTTTGGGCGCAATGAATTGCTACCTCTACCGTCATTGTCGTATTCGATTGTCAACGTTCAACAGATGTTAAATGCTTTTCCCCACAAGTTGCGCGGCTTGCTTACGTAGTGATTGCAAGCCCTCACTAAAGTGAACCGGGTATGGCTCCTCGACAGTGAGGGCGCGATATTTTATTGGCATATCGTGCAAGTTCTGCTGAGCAAGTTCGCGTATCTCTGAGAGCGGCGGCATACTCCCTGGAATCATCTCACCATTGCGCATAACGGGTCGTAGGAGGCGGTGATAGCTATCTGGGCGTGGTTCCTGAGCAAGCTGAATAATGTCTTCATGCCATTCCGGGTGACGGTAAATCTCTTTTTTGCCAGGCCATGTGCTCTTTGGACCAGCAATCTTTACTTTGGGATATTCTGTACCTGACTCATCAACATACCAGACTTCTTTGTACACTGTGCCGAGCGAGCCTCCATCGACACCGTGTTCAAGAGAGCCAGCACCGCTACCCAGCGATGTTCCCACGCCAAAAGAATCTACTGCTGCACCAGCCTGCAATATTTCGGCTATCTTCCATTCATCAAGATCACCACTAACAAGGATGCGGACACTTGAAAGCCCTGCTTTATCGAGTTGTTCGCGTACATAAATACTATCCGCAACAAGATCGCCACTATCGAGCCGCACTGCTGCTAATGTGTGACCCATCGTTTCCTGTGAACGAAGCGCAACCCCTATCGCAGTATGTATCGCTTGGTGCGTATCGTAGGTGTCAAGCAGCAAGGTATAACGATTATATGCCTCTGCCGTTGCCTCGAATGCCTCTTCCTCGGAGGCAAAGACCTCGACTAGCGCATGCGGAATGGTGCCGGTAGCGGGCAAGCGAAATTCATAGGCCGCGTTGAGTAGTGAGGTACTAGCACAGCCACCGATATATGAGGAACGCGCAACCGTCAACGGCTCCTGTGCGCGCCGGAATGCGAATTCAGCAACACGACGTGGGTGGCCTTGCTCGGCGGCATAGACGATGCGTGAAGCTTTTGTGGCAATAAGTGTAGAAAGGCCGATAGCCTGTAATAGTCCTGCCTCAAGCAACATTGCTTCGCGGAAAGGGGCAGTAACGCGCATGATTGGTTCATTAGGAAAAGCTATGGAACCTTCTGGTAGGGCTAAAATCTCGCCTGTAAAACGTAGATTGGCGAGTTCGTCAAGAAAACCAGTGTCATAATCACGGATGCGCGCAAGAAACTCTAACTCTTCTGCCGAATAGTGAAATGCCTGTACATATTCCAACGCATCTTCGATTCCGGCAACTAACATGTATGCACCACCAAAGGGTGCTTTTCGTGTGTACAGGTCAAACGTGGTCAATCCATTGATTCCGCTTCTCCACGCGATGTATGCTGAATCAGGGTGATACATATCTGTCATCAATCCTGCATGAAAATGTGGTGCACGACGATTCATTGGCTACTCTGCCTTTCAGCTAAACAATAACACTAGTTAGTGTATAGAATACAATATCGGTAACGTTAGAGTATATTGTATCATATGGTCCAGAAATCTTTACGCATTTTGTTGTATTGTATAGTGCTATATAGAGGAAAGCGCAGGAGAGGCTACCCCTTTTACGACATGAAATCGTCACTAAAATAGTGAGACGAGAGAAGTGTTGAGCTGTAGGGGTCTAATTCATTACACCCTGTTGGCAATATACGAACTTCGAGAATGTTGAAATGTTTGGCTATATCCTGCAAATGTTTGTATGTGGCGAAAAGGGTGTAGTGAATTAGACCCCTACAATTGGTATGTGTTTGGTAGTCAACCTTCATGAGAGATGATTGATACACTTGAAATAGAGGATTTTTTATGAATATAGTTGTTATTGGAAGCGGCTTTGGTGGATTGACGGCTGCTATTCGTCTGCAAGCACAGGGTCACATGGTAACGGTACTTGAGAAGCGTGATAAGCCAGGTGGTCGTGCATATGTCTATGAGCAAGATGGCTTCACCTTTGATGGTGGTCCCACAATTATTACTGCGCCGTGGCTCATCCACGATCTTTTTGCACTGTGTGGCAAGAAAACGGAAGACTATGTAACGCTCGTCCCTATTAGTCCCTTTTATAATATTCGTTTTCAGGATGGGTCAGTTTTCCACTACAATGGCGACCGTGAGAACAATATTCGTCAGATACGTGAATTCAACCCGGATGACGTTGAGGGTTATCTACGCTTTGCCAAAGCTGGTGAGGAGATTTACAAGACAGGCTTTGAACTTATCGACCAGCCATTCTTGAATTTCTCTGATATGATGAAGGTTGCGCCAGACTTAGTACGTTTGCAGTCGCAAAAGTCGGTTGCGGCGTTTGTGAATCAGTATATTAAAGATGAGAAACTGCGTCAGGTCTTTAGTTTTCATCCCTTGCTCATTGGCGGCAATCCGTTTCAGAGTACCTCTATCTATGCGCTTATTCATACACTAGAGCAAAAATTTGGTGTCTGGTATGCGATGGGTGGTACAGGTGCGCTCGTTCGTGCGCTTGCCCAACTCTTCGAGGATATTGGCGGCAAGCTTATTCTCAACACGGAGGTTTCTGAAATTGTCGTCGATGAGAAGACGAATCATGCGAAGGGTGTACAACTAGGAGCAAGCGAGTTTGTCGCTGCCGATGCTGTAGTGAGCAATGCCGATGTTGCCTACACATACTTGAATATGATTCCTGCACGTTTTCGACGTAAGAATACCGACAGGAAAATCAAGGGCATGGAATATGCTATGTCGCTCTTTGTGATTTACTTTGGTACCAATCGCAAGTATGAGCATATCGCGCACCACGAAATTCTAATGGGACCTCGCTATAAGGGCTTGCTCGAAGACATCTTCAAGCACAAGAAACTTTCCAAAGATTTCTCGCTTTACCTGCATCGTCCTACCGCAACCGATTCTTCGCTTGCACCGGAGGGATGCGATAGCTTTTATGTTCTCTCACCTGTACCGCATCTTGGCGGTGACACTGATTGGACAACAATGGCGAAGCCTTATCGTGACTCGATTATTGGCTATCTAGAAGAACGCTACTTACCAGATTTGTCGCAGCATATCGTCTCGGAGCACTACATCGACCCATTACACTTCCGCGACACACTAAACAGCTATCTAGGTAGTGCTTTCTCGGTTGAGCCACTCTTGACGCAATCGGCGTGGTTCCGTCCACATAACCAAAGCGAGGATATCCCAAACCTGTATCTAGCAGGAGCAGGAACGCATCCAGGGGCAGGCTTGCCAGGCGTCATAAGTTCAGGTAAAATAGTAGCAGACATGATTGGAATAAGTCGTTCGACAAAGGAGCAAGCACCACTAGCCTCTGTTGGCATCAGTAACTAGACAATTCCAGTATTTTCTTCTAAAGTTGGGGAATATTCTTCCCCAACTGTGACAAAATCTGTGCTTGCTTGCGTATTATATATAGGAAGCGAAAAGCGTAGAAGATAGGGAGAAAGTACGTGAATAGTCTGCTTCGTGCTTTGCTACAGGAACTGGAAGAGGTTGGACGACAAAACGATGCTCAAGAGCAGGATCGTCGCAATAAGATGCTCAATCTGGAGCCGCAGACAGCACAGTTGCTCAGTATCTTAGTGCAGAGTGGTCGTAGACAACATCTGCTTGAAATTGGAACCTCGAACGGCTACAGCACAATCTGGTTAGCATGGGCGACGCAAAGATTCGGAGGCCATGTGACCAGTATTGACCGTGACATCCATAAGCAGCAATTAGCTGATGAAAACCTGCGACGTGCCGGTCTTCGTCAACATGTTGACCTACTTTGTGGTGATGCAACCGAGATTGTAACAAATCTATCAGGTCCTTTTGATTGTGTCTTCTTCGATGCTGATCGCCTCAGCGCCCCTACTCAGTTAAAGTTACTCTCCTCGAAGTTGACCCCCGATGCATTAGTCCTCGCGGATAATGTTCTTTCTCATCCACAAGAGATTGCAGAGTACTTAACAACTTTAGAGACGCTACAATTGTTCGATTCCCTCGTTGTTCCCATAGGTAAAGGCTTGAGCGTGGCATATAGAAGTGTTGAAAGGTGAGTTTTGAGCCTAAAGTTCCTTTGACACAGGAGTTAATGCTATGTCTGGACTGCATCGTTGGACGGTTATTGGTCTTGCTACATCTACCGGTTTATTAGGACTTACCGTTACCAGTGGTTTAGGTATTCTTGTACATCGCTTTGTTGAGGAATTCTCGCGTCCGCACGCGCTTTTGGACGAATCAGTTTTTAGTTTAGAGATGCCCCATGATGCACAGGAACCACCCCTCTCCTGTCAACACGCCCTCCTCTTTCAAGTCAGCGACGGTACCGTATTACGCGGTGACTTTTGGGCACAGCCTCAACCTGCTCCAACCGTCGTTCTCTGTCACGGCTATCGCATTAACCGTAACGTGTTACGATCAAGTGCTGCTCAAGAATACAGCCTGGGTTTTAACGTCTTCATCTTCGATTTTCGCGGACATGGCGATAGCGATAGTGTGCTAACCAGTGGTGGTAATGCTGAGGTGCGAGACCTTGAGGCTGCGATAGAGGTTGCTGCAAGACAACCAGAAGCACTGCCAGGTAAGATCATCATTCATGGCTTCTCTATGGGTGCAGCCATTGCGCTTCTCACACCACCCAGTCCTCATGTCGCAGCCATTATTGCCGATAGCCCTTATGCACGTTCAGATGATGTCATGCGCCGCATTGTCCACTACCAGATGGAGCGCGAGATTCGACGTTGGCCGTGGGTATTGCGTTACCTTCATTCGTTGTTTCCGGCATTTGTGTGGCTCATTACCTCACTAGGATTTATCACGTTTCGTGTACGCTATGGCTATGATGTTGTTGCTCGTCCCGACACCAGTTTCAAACGTTGGAAGAGACGTGCCAAGACTGTTTTGCAGCAACACGCAATCCCTATTCTTTTAGTGCATGCAATAGGAGATGAGCTTATTCCCATCACACATGCACAACAAATAGCAGCCGAGGCGTGGGCGTGTGAGGTACCACTGGAAACGTTTTTTGTTGAGGGCGGTTCGCATTGTGGTGCATATGGTGTTAACACTCGCCTGTATAATCAAACAGTTCGTACATTTCTCTTGAACAATCTAGGAGATGACTTTCCAGCATCTTTTGGCGATATAGCCTGAAATTCTTACAAAAACCCTTGCATCTTCTTCCGCTTTTGGGCATACTTGCAAGAGAATGAAGAAGCGTGTAGATTGTATAACGTGTAGTTATTGGCTTGAGAGTCTTTTGCAGCATGTTTGGGAAGTGCTTTAGGAGAGAAGAATGCTGTTGCCAGATGATACCACGAAGACAACGGATGCAGTTGGGCAGAGTCCACGTACATTTGACCATCGTAGTCTCTTGAGCGAACGTAGACAAAATATACTCCAACAGAAGCAAATCGAGAAGGAAACCGATGCTCTGCCAGCCGTGAGAGCTGAAACTCCAGAGCATGCCGCACCTCATACAAAAGTTGCTTGGCGACAGGTCGTACAACTGCGCGAAGAGAATAGACACCTACGCCATCAGCTTGACGAGGCACGGAGTGAAATGCAACGCCTACTTGTTGCATATACTGCGTTACAAACCGAGTTTGAACGTGAAATAGCCGTCATTCATAGTGGACAGTTGCAAGAATTAGAACATTATCAGAAGCATCTGCAAGAAGTGACGAATGAGCGCAACCGTCTGCAAGAGTCATACAAGCATATGGAGCATCGTTATCAAGAACTCTATGCCAATTTTCAGGAGACTGTGGATGAAGAGGCAGAGAAAAAATTGTCCGATGCGGCGCAAACACTCATTCTCTCACCCGATAAGGTAACTACGGTCTTACCTGGTGCGGCTATGAAGACGATTGAATTTCATGTGAATCAAGTGAAAACAAAGCAGCTTGTTGAAGCCCAATACTTAACGGATGAGGTACAACGCATCACGACACATTTAGAGCAAGAGCAGTCGCAGGTGGAGGAGGAGCGACAAAAGTTGCTACGTATGCAAAATTCGGTACGAGAGCAGGCTGAGCTACGCCATAAAACGATTCAATCGCACCTTCGCGCTCGCTGGACCGTCGCGCTTGCGTTTGTAACGTTGGGTGCATTAGTCGCACTCGTTGTCATGCAGTATCTGTTCCTCTTTCTCTTTCATGTACATTTTGTACTTGCAATTACCATTTCACTTATTGCTCCCATTGTGGTGTGTGTCCTCGCTGTTATGGTGTTCTCCACACCACTTTCAGCAATTCGCTATCACTATACAAGTGCACCTCACAAGAAAAAAGTGAAAAAGCAGTAATTGTAAAGAGCAGGCATGCAGTGTGACGTTTTCGTGGTTCATGAAAACGTCACATTGCATTCCTACTCTTTACAACAATTTTCTCGTGAGAAAGTTCTCATGTCTTTCCAATTTTCTTCACACTCTCTTCTTGTAGTATAGAACTATAACGAAGTGACATTACAGACTGTAGTGAGAGTGTTTAAATAGAAGCACGAGGAATGACATGATACAGCAAGATGAGAAGACAATATACGAGCCAGCTACATTTCCCTATTATGAGAGGCCATATTCATCTGTAGGCGTCCTTGACGCGCCTCCAATGGTGCCTCCTGTACCTTCGGAGCAGGGTACTGGTCAACCTCCTAGAGTACCAGATACTACTACACCTGCACCTTCTCATCGGCGACGTAGACGTGCAGGAGCATTTCTACTCCTTACGCTTCTGCTCCTGCTTGTTTTAAGCGTGGGTCTGTTTGCAGGATGGGAATTTGCAGGAACAAGCAGTAAAAGTACGAGTACTGTTACGACAGCATCTTCTAGCACCACAATGGTAGAAACGCAGCAAGAAATGGCAATTGCTAAAGTCGAACCCGGTGTCGTTGAACTTCAGGTGACAACAGCGCAGGGGGAACAACTCGGTTCAGGCGTCATTATCGACACCAAGGGAGATATTGTGACGAATAATCATGTGATCAGCGGAGAACAAAGTATTGTCGCCGTACTTAGCAATGGAAGTACTGAACAAGCGCAACTCGTAGGAACGAGTGCCACGAACGATCTTGCCGTTGTGCGTATTACTCCCTTCGCTCATATGACCGTTATACAGATAGGAAACTCCTCGAATCTCAAGGTAGGGCAGGAGGTCCTGGCGATTGGCAATCCGCTTGGAATCACTGAAACAGCAACGGAGGGCATAGTAAGTGCTCTTAATCGAACCATCGCGGAGTCAACGAGCGTAACGCTTACCAATGCTATTCAAACGGATGCCGCGGTCAACCCAGGCAATAGCGGTGGTGCACTGATTAATCTGCAGGGGCAGCTAGTAGGCATTCCTACCTTGACCGCCGTCGATACGGAAACGAACACCGCTGCCAATGGAGTCAGTTTTGCGATCTCATCAAGCACCATACAGACTGTGATTCAGCAGATAATCCAGTAAGGTAATTGAGGAGGAGGTGCACGTTACATTTCCTCCTTCCTTCTTCCACCCCTTCCGGCAGACACGTAAGAAGTAGTGTGATGATTCTATTCACGAGAGTGAAGAAGGAGGAGCCAGAAATCATCATTGAAGAGACTGTAGGATTATCTACTCTCTGAGAGAGTAATATCAGGCCCATGAATATGAATCGGTCAGGTGATGTTCATGGGCTAACTCCCCCTTTCTGCAAAACTTTGAACCGCATACATGAGTAACTGCCGGCTTGCAATCCTCTTTCTTTTCTGATATAATGAGTAAGTACTCAATCTTTTATTCTGTTTGGTGGATGATATGGCTCGACGCAAAAGTCAAGAGAAGCGAAGCGCTCTCCTTGCAGCAGCAGTTCAGGTGATTGCCGAGCAGGGGTTGAGTGTGCCCACGTCCAAAATCGCCAAAGTAGCTGGAGTCTCAGAAGGATCACTGTTCACCTACTTTGAGACCAAAGAGACACTGCTGAATGAATTGTATTTGGAATTAAAGGCCGAAGTGCGAGCAAACATGCTCGACACGTATCCCGTCCATGCAAGCTTAGAGGTCCGTGCTCGTCGCGTTTGGGACATGTATGTTCGGTTTGGCATTGCCCATCCTGACAAATACAAAGTCATTACCCAACTGAGCGTTTCGGATGCCATCTGGGAACGGACCAGACGCATGAGTATGGAAGGATACGAAGCAATTCATGAGATGATTCAAGAGACGTTTGCCTACGGTGCTCTCAAGGATCAGCCCTATGCATTTGGCACGGCCTTACTCCTCTCTCTCATGAATATGACGATCGAGTTTATCGCACAACATCCTTTAGAGACAGACCGTTTTTGGGATGCTGGCTTTACCGCTTTTTGGAATGCGGTGACAGGGTCCTAAAAGCTTTTCTTTTAAATGAGTGCTTAAGTACTTATTTAAGTAATCACTAACAGCTAGAGTTTGTCTAGCTGCAGACTTGAGTTTGAGGAAGGAAGCCATATCATGGCACTCATCACAACCCGATTCGACGCCACAAGCACCGCTGAGGACGTCGTGGCAGGTCTCGACCTCACCAGTGTCCGTGCTATCGTCACTGGGGCCTCGTCCGGCATCGGCCTTGCGACCGCTCGCGCACTCGCTAGTGCTGGCGCGGAAGTAACGCTCGCGGTCCGCAATACCGACGCTGGTGTGAAGGCCGCTGAGAACATTGCGAAGGCGACCAATAATGAGCGTGTGCGCGTCGCCGCCCTGGACCTTGCCAATCAAGCCTCGGTCGCCACCTTTGTCCAGAGCTGGAACGGCCCACTGCATCTGCTGATCAACAATGCGGGGGTTATTCCGAGCACTCTGTCCCGAACCGAGGAAGGCTGGGAACTGCAGTTCGCCACTAATTACCTTGGTCACTTCGCCCTGAGCCTCGGATTGCATGATGCCCTCGCCGTTGGTTCCCGCGAACGGGGAGAGGCACGCATCGTCATGGTTAGCTCCACGGCGCATATGAGATCACCGATTGTGTTCGACGACATCCACTTTGAACGGCGCGAGTACGACCCACAGGCGGCCTACGCACAGTCCAAGACCGCCGACTCGTTATTCGCGGTCGAAGCCACGCGCCGCTGGATTGCCGATGGCATCGTCGCCAACGCTGTCAACCCCGGCGGTGTCGCCACCGGGCTGCAAAGAGACTTCACACAGAAACAAAAAGACTACTTGGCCGACGCCGAGGCATCAGGAGTCTTCGTCTACAAGACAGTCGAGCAAGGTGCCGCTACCACCCTCGTCGCGGCAGTCGCCCCCGAATTCGCCCACACTGGCGGGCACTATCTTACTGACGGTCAAGAGGCCCACACTGTGCCCAACGACGCCGACTTGTTCAAAAATGGCGACGCTGTCAAGCAGTGGGCTATTGACCCGGACACCGCACAGAAACTGTGGATGGTCTCGCTTGCGCTCATCGGCCAACCCGCCACGCATAGCACGGACGTGTCGTAACATGCCGAGATGTACTTCACGTTCGTGGAGGCAAGAATACCCAATCTATCACGCCCCAGAAGGTAGGGCCATTCATCCCCATGCTTGCGCATACAGGGACTTTCTGGCTCGTTCTGGTAAAGTGGCGATCAGCGAAGAGACGCGAAAAATTGAATATTCAAGATAATGCTAGAGGATCGAGAATCTTAACCCCAAATACGCAAGTCCTAAATAGCACTCTCACGTTCCAGGTAAAAAGTTGTAAAATATAACAAGTATGTTTTCTTATTGATTGTAAGTCTACAAAATATGTTTGACTGTGGTCAAGAGACAAAGGTAATTGTGACTACACAATAAAGTTTGACACTTTATGAACATGCTTTACGCTCAAAATTCATGAAGTGTCAAACTTAAAAATTTTGTATTAAGCTCTACATTTTCATTTTTTCGGATCATCCCACAGACCATTAGCTCTTCCATTAGAGACAAAGAGTTTGACACTTTATAAATTTTAGGTGTTACCCCTATTAGCTGAGTATATTTTCTCTTATCCATTTATAAGAAAGATGCATCTTAATAATACACAATATATTTCATCAAAATAAATTCAAATTCTTTTGTACTCTCTAGACTACACTACAACCTCACGAATTAGCCCTCTACTGACTGGAATAGTGTGTGCGCTTAGTGAGTTCCACCGTGGCTTACACGAAGGTCTGTCTACCATTTATTCCTGTCAGAGGTTCTCTTCATGAATAATTTGGTCTTCATAAGACCAATCATGTGATAGGTACTTTATGCACTTTTGCTGAAGAGCAACCTACACCGTCATTAATAATATGCGTCAAAAAGTTCAGCTTCTCGTGATTAGCTTTGTTTCACTCATAGAGTCTTCGTTATCCTTTTTCCACTCAATGCCAGGAATGCATTTTCTGAGGCATGTACAAAGCGTTTGAATACTTCGAAAGTACCCCTATAATCGTCAACACATACTGGAACCAACATTTCATAATCATAGCAAATTATAATTGTTGAGATAAGCTTTCAATTAGCACTCGTATAGACAAAGTGCCAAGAAACCACTATAATAACCGTTAGCTTTCGTAAAGACCGACGAGTATTATTAGCGGTCTCCTATAGAACAGCTAGAGAATTTTGCTTGAGGTTTGCTCAACTACTGTCCGAGGTATAGATTGTTATATCAATAGAATTTTTTGAGGTTGTAGTCGATGCCGCTACAAAATGCCCATAGCGGGTACGAATATCAAGATATCTTCACTGCACTTAGATTCGTGGATGTTTTGTTATCCCGCACTTCAGAGGTGATGGTAGATGTTAAACTTTTTAGGGGCGATTTATTTGACGACCTCACTACGGTTTGGCATGATGAACGTCGCACACGCGAACAGTTAAAGCATTCGGTGAGTTCGAGGACACTGGAAAAGAGCATGTTTACCTCCACCACGAGGGATTGCCGCTTGGATATGCTTGTTGCGTCTGCTATAGAGGGCAATAAGAATAACCCATTTGGTACTATTACCACCGAGTATCGCCTAATAATGAGTGACTTGGAACCTACCGATTCTGCACTCACTGCGCTCTTAAAGCATGACACCACACTTTCGTCCTTGCAGTCAGGCTTTGCCACCAAATGTTATCGCCTTAATGTAGATGTGCTATGGCCAGAGGCAGGCACAGAAGAAAGCACGCCGAGAGCTTGGCAACGGGTCATCACTGAAGCATGTGAAAAAGGCTTAACTCGTGCTGATTTTGAATGGTTCACTCAACATTTTGTTCTTGAGCTTGAAGCACCGGGAGCGTCTTTTGATCTCACGAAGCCAGGACCAGCAGAACGTCTACTGCTCAGTCGCGTCACGGGAGAAGTGGGGGCTGAGGTCTATCCCAACGCTGATCGTCCTGCCATCGATGTAGCAGCAGCACTAATCATGGCAGCTTATGCAGCCCGTAGTGGCAGTGGTGACACGAAACGAAATACATTGCTCCGTCGAACGGGCCTAAGAGACGACTTCGGAAGTGTCGCCAGAGCCTACCCCGTAGAGATTGCCAAAGAAATTGACGTGCAGCGCACTATCAATACCTTCGCTCGAGAGGTACATCAAGCACTTGAAGCACATGTTCCGCTTCTCGTGCTTGGACCTCCAGGTCAAGGGAAAACGTGGGCGTGTGATAGATTGGCACGCACCCTTCAGAAAGATGGTTGGTTAGTCGCAAGTCATTATTGTTATCTGAATTTCGCTGAGGACGAGAGCCGGGACAAACGTGTTCAGTTGGATACCATTATAGGCAGCCTGCTCGCGCAAGTTGCCGCGCAAGAACCAGCATGCATAGACGGGCTGCAGCCACGCTACGCAGCGAATTCTGAGACCTTACTCAGTGCCCTTAAAAAAGCACGAGCTAAAAATTCACGTAGACGAATAGCACTGGTAGTAGATGGCCTTGATCATGTGACTCGTGTGAGAGGAACCACTACAGGGAGAATTGACCCTGCAACAGAACTGGCACAGGAATTGTCTTTGCTCGATGTACCCGATGGGGTAGTACTTATCGTCGCCTGTCAGCCAGGCATGCATGACGAACCACTTCTGAAGGCACAAGCTAAGATATATGATCTTCCTCAATGGGACGAAGACAATATACGCCATCTCGGTGAAAAGTTAGCCGTTATTGGCGTGCTGGACGAACTGAAACGAAATGCAGGTAGTGTAGCACTTCTCATTTCACCTACTGATCCTCAACTCGACGATCTTGTAGCAGAATTAACGGCTAAATCAAGGGGTAATGCTCTTTACGCTACCTACTGTTACCGAGAAATCAGACGAGCGTATGAGGTGACACCTCAAACTACATATGATCTTATTCAAACTCTTCGTGCACTGCCAGCCTTTGATGGCACTATGAAAGCATACTATGGATATCTCTTACAAGCCGTACCCACTGAAGCACTTATAGCCGCTAACGCCTTAGCATTACTTGAGTTTGCCGTCACGCGTGACGAATTAAAGGCGATTTACCCGATGATTTCACCGTTCATTGACTCCATGGTAGATAGATTATTGCCTGTTCTCATTGAACGAGGCATGCAGGGTGGTATACGTGTTTACCACGAGAGTTTCCAGCGCTTTCTCCTCGAAACGCGTCTGGGAAATAGAGAACAACGTCAAGCGGTGCTTGAACCAGTGATAGGCTGGCTGGGTGCAAAAGGATTTTTTAAGGATGCCCGAGCCTTTCGCTTCCTCTCTACGCTTCTAGCAGAAATTGGTGACGATAAGGCTGTGTGCGGTCTTGTCGACACAACGTATGTTGCCAATGCCATCGCTGCTTGTCATGGTGAGGCTGCAATCGCGAAGAATATAGTAGTCGCTGCGGAAGCGGCCGTCCGCCTTCAAGATTGGAAGACACTGGTAGGCTATACCGAACTCGCGAAAGAAATTCGTACCTATGCCTTCGACAGAATGGACGAGGCCCTCGGTAATTTCTCTAGCATTCCAATTGCATTGTACGGAGCTACTTGGCTCGCAGATCGTCTCCTCTATGAGGGGCGTCCTGTTTTTCCAGCAAGACTGGGTTTGCGACTTTGCGAAGCTATAGACCGAGCAGGTGGTGTACCTCCCTGGAAAGAGTATCTTGATGCGTTTGAATTGACCCGTGTTCGTGATCCTATGCAATACAATGCGGAGCAAGAACGTACACTTGCTCTGGCCCTGGTACGAGGTAGGCTTAGGCTGAGTAAGAACGTGAACGTAGTAGCCTTTGCCAACTGGCTCGATCAGGATGGCCTACCGTGTCCAAGTGACTTGGTAACAATGCTTTTAGACATATACCAGTCGAGTGCGGTGGTGTTAGAAGTTATACAGTTGTTGCCCAAGGAGCGACAGTCAGTCTATATCTTCGCTCTGGCTCAACAGCTTCCGCGCTTAGGCACTACCCACCAATTGCCTGATGAAGACGCATTGCTCAAACGCGCTGTTAAACTAGGGCTTTCATCTTGGGACACTGTGCAAGCACTGGAGATGGGCGTAGACCCTAGACTCTTCCAAGTGGATGAAAATGAGCTTATCGCACAAACCAAGGCTATCCTGAACTACGACGCACAATGGACTGAGGAAGCTGTGATAAAGTGGGTCGCCTTTGTGTTTATTGCGGCTCATACCAATCCAACCATTTTAGACAGAGTCATCTTCCTGATACAGGGCAAGGGTTGGTATCGCTGTTGGCTCGAATATGTGGTAGAAATCGCACGGTTTAAGGCGTCCGGCAACAGCTCCATACTACCAGCTTTCAAACTGTTGATCAACGAAACAAGTCCCGTTACTGGGAAACCAAGGGTGTTCGATCTCTATCGGATACATTCTCTCATTGGCGAAACGCTCCGGCTAGGGCTGAAACATATTTCAGATGAAGAATGGCCAGTGGTTTTGCGGATAATGCAGGAAGTAAGCGAGAACACAACAGTTAGTCTACAAAACAGTCTAAGTGGTCCTCTTTCGACTGAACTTTTGCTGGAGCTTGCAACAGGCTTTACAACGCCTTCAAGACGGCCAGCCACAGGTAACTTTATCGAAGATTTTTTTAAGGACGCTGTTTCCAATCGCACCTACTACGATGCTATCGCTCAGTACTACCTGCTGCGTGCACGACTGTCGGTTGCGCTTGGCGATACTTCTAAGGCTGAAGAATATTGGAAGGATGCCGCGTGCCTGAACACCTGCTATGGACATCGTAGGGATATAACAATCTACGAACTGCTTGATTCCATGCCCGAGTTGATTGAGTGTGATGTTGCGAAGGCAAGAGATCGTCTTGTGCGGCTCAAATCACTTGTGCGAAGGGTACTGAGGCATACTGACCATAAAGAAACGAGGCATGCTTTACCCCAATGGTGGGGCTTGGTTGCCAAAGCCGACGGCATAGGCATGAGTACTCTGATAGCCCAGCAAATGCTCGATACCCCAAATCATCAAGGCGAAGAATTGCAGGAGGCGCAATTCAAACTATATCTTGAGCAGGGCGGGAAGATGAGCCTTCCCGTTCGATTCGCAAGTCGGCTCAGTCTAGGCTATCAGGCCACCTCTAATGATAATGATGCAGAATTGCTTCGCCTACTGAAAGTAACACCTCTTGAGAACCTATCAGATGAGCTTGCAGCCGACTCGATTACTTCCCTGTTTCAAGATCGTGTCACTGATAACCATGACGACGAGGTAGACATCAAAGGTTTCAAACGGCTAGCAAGCAGCGCACTGGAGCTGAATGGTCATGCGCTTGAACTACCCACTACAGGTGGCTCCCAGCAACGTGAAGAATATACTCTGCCAGTCCAGGTAGAAACCCAGATCAATAGCCAAGTCACTATTGAATGGGGCGATACCCCTATTGATATAGCTCGCGCCATCCGTAAGTGGTCACAACAATCCTATAGTCTTGATAGTAGCAAAGCATCTCAAAATCGCTCATTAAACGCTGCTGTTGAGGCTTTAGGCTGGCGGCTCTTAACTCTCTGCGAAGAAGGAAATTCAGAAACTGCTGAGAATATCCTGCGTTTCTTAGCCGAGCATGTCAGTTACAGCAATGCGAAACCAGTAATGCAGTCGCTCGCAAAGGGCTTTGTGCGCTTCGGTCTTACAAGGCTTGCCGTGATTGCCTATGTGTTTGCATATACCCAATCAAAAGGAGGGGGTGGCTGGCTGACATTCGGCGGCAAAGAACATGAGGAAAGTTTGCATGCAGCTATTGCGCTCAATGCCAAGCTTGCTTTGAGCGAACTAGGGATGGCCGTCGTACATGTGCTCAATGGCAAGTATTATGGTGTTCAGGGTATCTCTCAAGCGCTCATTCAAGCCTTTTGTAGCAACGCTATCGTTACTGATGTGTCTACGACTCCGTTCGAGGTATGGGATGCAGCTGCTGATGTGATAGCGGATAGGCTACCTTCCTTAGGCAAGGACGACGAGGACGATGTTCCTTATATACCCACGACATCAAATAACGATACAGTTCAAGAATTGGAAAGTGCTATTGCAGCGACCGTAGTTAGCAGTGTCGCGCATCCAGAGAGACCGCTGAAGCGAGGAGCATTGCTGGGCACAGCTTGGCTAATACTGCTCGCACCATCAACAGCAGTCAAGGGGCTGCGACTTGCTCTAAAAAGTAACCTTGATCCCGCTGGGAAAACATGGTTGCTTTGGCTTCTCCTGCATTTTGAGATGGCTCCCTATCCTATTACGCAAGGCTGCTTTAAAGAACTTACGAACTTGGTGCAATCTTCCTTACTCACAATGCGTTCTTTAGCCGAGCAGATTTTGACGCGAGCAGGTATAACTACACCACCGCCCCCAGCTACAAGTATAAAAATCGTAGGTATACCTTTAAGCAACGATCAGCAAAAGACAAATTATAGATTAGCTATCGAAGAGCTTAAGCAATGTGCGGGCGAAAGAGTGGCACTCGCTGAGGAGTTCATGCCTCAACTAGGAGTTGCAGCATCAGAAAGGCTTGGGAGGCTATTTGACGACGAAGAGTTCCAACGTTCCTACTCTTCTCAGATGAAGGGACTTATACGTTCATCATCACAAAGGCAACCTGATGCATATACCCTTGAGCAGGAGGCGGTTGAGCGTGTCCTGCAAGAAGTGGCTGCTGGCGCACGAGTTGCCCAAGCAAAAGAAGGCAAGATTGTTGATAATCCTCAGGAGTTTGAAAAGGAACTCGCAGAAGTACTGATAGATAATCCAGAACTATCGCTTCGTGTGGCCGCAAGCCGCGTCCCGCGACCAAATCTCCACATAATCCTTGAGTCTGAACATACTGCAACTACGCTTCCTACTGTTGAACAAGGTCCTTATAAGGGGTGGAGGATTCTGGGTGCTTACGAACGACGAACTATTCCTCGTGATAGGTATAAAAAGATTGACGGAAAGACGACGCTTATTGCCGGTTGTGCCGAAGTTTCTGCCACCTCTGCATCACATAATCACCCTATCCCATTTGGTTATGGAGCTGCTTTATATTGGTTAGAAACAATGGGAGAGTGCCTTCCACTGATTAGCACCGATAAAAATCTGAATGGGCCACTGCTTGGTGTTGAAACCGGCACAGTTCCAACATACTTTGGCTTAGGCATACCACAGATGATACTCGTTCCTCACCCTGCTGTAATCCGCATTCTTAGCTTGAGAAACGGTTCAATTTTAGATGGCTTAACCTTACTAGACGAAAAAGGACATAAGGCTATTGTAGCTCGTACTTGGAGGACGAAGTTTGTACGTGGGGATGATTACGGCCCACCCTACCCACTAATCGTAGGGATGGATGTACTAATTCGCCCTGACCTTTTGAGGATACTTGAGCAGCAGTTTACCCCTAACAATGTTCGCTTCTGTTCAAGGCATACGGAAAGTGCCGACGACGAGCATGATTAAATCCTTAATAGGAAGAAAGAATGGCTTGAGTCAACACGTATTGCTAACTACTAGTCCAACCAACTTCATTTGAACCTTTCGGATTGCCTCGATGGGTCCATTCATTGCTTGATAAGCATTTCAAAGGGTTCAAATGAAGATAGTTGGACTACTACTAACCTTTACTTCGATAGGCATAGAGGAAGATGCTGCTCAACCTATTTCCTTAATCAATCAGTACCGTATCCTAGACTATAGCAAGTGTGAGTTATGCAAGATCATACGGTGTTAGTGATAGCATCACGCATCTTACTGTAAGCCAATACCCTATATCATCAGGTGTGAAGCGCATGAGAATGGACCGATTGAGTAGAGTATGCAAGGGACGGTCTGTCACAAAACAATGATAGAGATCGAAAGCATAGCAGGCACAGGGAAAAAGAGTATGTCAAACACGCAAAACCTTCCAGTTCTTAATGTAATGGTCCCAGGGCTAGATGTGACAGCGTGGTTTACCGTAATACGGTATGCGGTGGTTCACGCAAGCAAGATTGCAGACCAGCGCACTAATTATGAGAAGATCACAAACAAAGATCACGATGACTGGCCACTGCTTCACCGCTTTGAATACGAGCATTTCTATAATGCCTGGGCTGGAATAGCGTATCGCCTACGTGCATGCGCTCTTCATAACGAGAATTTTACCAGGACGTTCCAAAGCACACAGGGAGTCATGCAGGGCGAAGAGACGTACCAGGAGGATGATGCGCTATTCAGTTTTTTTGTAAAGGGTCTTTCAGCACTGGAAAGTTTCTATTATGGCCTGTATGCATTAGGTGCCCTTATCGTCACATCAGCTGAGGAACCAAGCATACCCCCATCGCCTCTATTCCCTCTGCTGACTCATCTTGCTAATCGGCAAACCAGTCCAAAGTTTATTACTCCAAGAAAGATATTTGAAGCATATACGCGAGCATTTTCTGGGTTGCCTATAACTAACCTACTTGGTTGTCTTCTAAAAGACAAAAGGTACAAGGAGTGGAGTGAGATACGTAACGTATCAACGCATCGTGTAGCATTCGCAGGACGCACCACTGAACATACGTTTGTTCCCTTTGCTATGCCATTTAGTGAGCCTCCGCTTAACGTAAAACCATGGGGTATGGACCTCACGCTTGATGTAGAAACAACTGCCTCTCGCTATCCGTGGTTAAGAGAGATTATTAACGCCTCCTTGAAAGAAACAGCATCATTTGTTACTCAGAAATTGCCCTATTCAGAGGAAGAACTTGAGCGATGGACGAATAGGCTGTCCGTCTAAAATTTGTCCTTTAAAATCGTTTACAACTACTTACAAACATTAGATTTCTGGGAGGTTAAACCTTCTGCGGTAAAAGTTTAGTTGCTCTAGCTGGGATTTGGTAAGCCGCACTCGCTCCTGTTGCCACCAATCAGGATGGCTTTCAGGCATATTCAAGAGATAACTGGTCTGTGCAAGACAGTTTAGAATATCTTTGATGTCTGAATTGCCCGTTTCATAACTTGCAGGCAACGTTCCATGTTTGATGCCAAAAGAGAGTGCATGAAGTAATGCATTCAGTTCGTCCCGTAAGACCAAAATTTCAGAAAAAATGACAGACTCTTGCTTTTTTGTCGGATCGTTGTACTCCTGAAAGAAGGTATCCGTGAAATGAGCGATGCGAGTATCACGCAGCCTGCTCACTTTCTCAAGCAAACTCTGAGTTTTTTGATCAAACTTCATCGTCTTTAAGCGTTCTTGAAAAGCCTTTGTGTACTCAGGTTTGACCATATCAAGGACTTTGTTTTTGAAACGTATAAGTGTACGTACATCTCGGCCTTGGTCTTTCGTGAGTTTTGTAATGAGTAGGATGCTCACCTGCAGCGCATTGTTGACCGTTTGACCGAAAAAAATGTTGTTCTCCGGCCCTTCACCAAAGAGTAGTTCACGGGGGAAATGGAGTACTTGCTCCACAATGTAAAGATTCGTGTTTAATTCGACGAGACGAAAATAGAAAAAATCCATGCTCTGCCTGTACTCCGTCAATACTGCTTCTCGTATCACGTCTTTGGCTTGCTCGTTACCACTTAATGGAATATCTGGCATAAGACTAACTTCCTTCTACCCTATGAGGTACAGTCATTTCCAATTAAACGATATTCAGACAAGTTTCCTCCTACAACTCATCCCAAAAGTAGCTATCGTTCATTTGCGTATCCGGCTGTAAGTCGCTACGTATTATTCGAGTTGCGTATACGTTTAACTGCCGATTAGCTACCATCTTCTTGAAATAGTTGTATCTCAAATCTTCTAATTAACGCTAAGAGAAGTGGAAGATATGTTCTGGTGTCACTATCAATATAAAACAAATAAATAGAGATTTTGAGACATTAACGCAGTTAAAAAGTAGCATTGACTTTTTGTGTATGATATAGTATAATTGTATACGAATTCAATGTACTATCCTGTAGAATATTCCTACTGTATTCGTTTTGCAATACCAACGCTGTATCTTCAGAAGACAGAAAGGTTACATTGATGCTCCTCCTGAACACATTTGCAAGCAATACCCCGTACTCTGTATTACCCCATGCTTATACGTTTGGAGGTGGCTATGAGTAACCACTATAATGCCGATATAAAACTCAGCGATCTACTTGTAAACCGCGAAAATTATCGGTTTCACTCTGTCGCAGATGAGCATGAAGCAATGCTGATCATGCTCGACTCGCAGCAAATTAAGCTTACGAGATTAGCTGAGTCGATTGCCCAACAGGGTCTAAATCCCACGAGAAGACTTCCAGTTATGAAGATAGATAACGGGAAGTATGTTGTGCTTGAGGGCAACCGCCGCATTACCGCCCTCAAGCTCATGACAAACCCAGATGAACTATCGGGAGAATACCGATACAAATCCATTTTTCAAAGGCTGCATACGGCATATAAGGCTACTCTACCAACAACTGTAGAGTGTGTAGTGTACCCAGAAGACGAACGTGACCTTGCGGAAATTTGGGTCGGACTTGAACATACTGGCGAGAACCAAGGTGTAGGGACAGTGGCGTGGAATACTAGGCAAAAGGAACGGTTTGACAACCGCCGTAACAAGAAGCCCTCGCGAGCATACCAAGTTCTGGAATTCTTGGAAGATAAACAAGTAAATACATCGGACGTAAAGCAAACAAACCTGGAGCGTCTCCTTTCGACACCAACAGTTATAGAGCAATTAGGGATTGATTTTCCTGGTGGCAAATTTATTTTAACTGGCCCGGAGCGAGAGGTAGTTGACAAACTCAAAAAAGTTGTTAATAGAATGAGTGCCAGTGATTTTGTTGTGAGCCAGATTTATAAGTCAGACCAACGAGTGCAATGGATCAATGATGTTCTCGCCCCACCCCTACCC
>CAXUIS010000058.1:0-8229 GCA_964250915.1 uncultured Ktedonobacteraceae bacterium
TTGACAGGTGCTATCTGTTGCCCTACAATCAGCCCTGCATACTACGGAGAGAGCGGGAGACTAGAGTTCATGATAGACACAACAGGTTCCAGTGCGAACAAGCTTGAGCAACAGTTTGGCAATTATCGACTGGTTCGTCCACTTGGCGTGGGCGGCTTCGCGGAGGTCTATCTAGGCGAACACATTCACTTATATACACAGGCTGCCATCAAGATACTTCATACACGAATGACGGCGGAAGAGCGGGAGGACTTTCGCACAGAGGCACTCACTATTGCTCATCTGAAACACCCAAATATTGTACGTGTCCTCGAATTTGGTTTTCAAGATGACGTTACTCCCTATCTGGTGATGGACTACGCACCGAATGGCTCGCTACGCTCTTTCTATAGAGGAAGCATACCTCTTGCAACGCTCCTTCCTACCGTAAAAGCTATCGCGGCAGCCCTCGATTATGCACATCAACAGAATATTGTACATCGTGACATTAAGCCCGACAATATGCTACTGGACGCGAATGGTGAGGTTCTACTGAGCGACTTCGGTATCGCAGTGGCGGCACTTTCGACAGGTGTACAACACACACAGGATGCTACTGGTACACCGGCATATATGGCTCCTGAGCAGTTTCAAGGTAAGCCGCGTCCGGCGAGTGATCAATATGCGCTCGCCGTCACTCTCTACGAATGGCTGTGCGGAAAACGTCCCTTTGATGGCGATGCAACCGCGCTTGGCTACCATCATGTGCATACAGCACCACCCTCACTTCGCGCACAGCAACCCACAATTTCACCTGCCGTAGAACGCGTCGTTTTTAAAGCACTGGCAAAAGACCCACATCAGCGTTTCGCCAGTGTGAGCGCATTTGCTGATGCACTTGAACAGGTCGCACAGGCACCCGAAGAAATCCGTAGTGCTGTCAGTGTTCGAGCATATGAGCCACTGCATCAGGAAGAACAAGAGTGTTTTCTGTGCCTCTTTGCTAAAGTGCGTCCACATGCAGACATGGAATGGCCCTGTGTAGAAAAAAAGCTTCAGGGACATCTTCTTTCGGCACAAGAACGCATAGTAAACGACAAACTGACACCATGTATCACAGTTGATCTTGGCACAAAGCTCGCGGTCATTGCCTTGCCTGCCGACTACTACCGTGAACTGATACGCGATATCGTAGCACGTGGCAAGACGATTCGACGCATGCCGATTACTATTTATCACCTTCCTGCGCCAACCGACGTAACCGAATATAAAGGGAAACCGCTCTACCGCTATATTGCCTACTCTAACACATTGGCGGTGCTGGAACCTGATACTCTGCTCAATATCACGGATTTAAGTCAGGCAGACTATTGTAACCGAAAATATCTATTGAACCGCCTGGTCTCTTCGCCACCTTCGACAGCTTCCATTCGTGGCAATCTCATTCATGCCTGTTTCACGAAACTACTCAAGCACGATCCTACCAACACAAACTCTTCTAAAACATCGCTAGACATTCTACGTAACACGTTTGAAGAAGTACTCACGCTAAGCAGTATGGAAATGGCTCTAGCTAACATCTCTGCCGACTCCATGCGTATCGACGTACAGCCGCATCTCGAAAGCCTCGCGGTTTGGTACGATAGCAACCGTATAAGTCTGTGGGGAAATAGTGAGAATGCTCATACGGTGCGCGCAGAAACATTTCTGCTTGTGCCAGAACTCGGTCTGCGTGGACGCCTGGATGTCTATTGGGAACAGCCAATGAACCAATCGTTGCTTGAATTAAAAACTGGTGGTGCATCGGGCAATATTCCCAAGAGTGAGCATCGACAACAGGTACATGGCTACCAAGCATTACTCGCTGTACGCCAGAACTCAAAGATGAATAAAGCGCAAGCACGATTACTCTATAGTGGCACACCTGGACAGGCCACGAGTTCAGAGCTTAGACTCGATACGAGATCGTTACAACGCATCACGACAATGCGGAATACACTTATCTTAAGTCATGCGACTGGCACACCACCCGCACCTCCTGCTCGCAAGTGTACAAAGTGTTCGATGCTCAACACCTGTGAACGCGTCTCTTCGCTACTGGACTGGTACCCTCCACAACCTGTACAGGACTCACAACCAGCACAGGAAGAAGCAGAACATATCGTTCCCACTTCTACACAACGCCCAAAAGGAGATAACCCAGAAGATCGTGCATCGTTTATTCACTACTACAATCTGCTTCAGCTAGAAGGCAAAGCGGGTGAGGATACACTTGCACTGCTCTGGAAAAATTCTGTCGATGAACGGCTGGCATTAGGCAAAACGCTTCTATGCACGCTATTTCTCAAACATGAGCGCGTCAATGATGGTTGGGAACAATCGTTTACCTGTGATAACCAGTCTGAGCTACGCGAGGGCGACGAAATTCTTCTGAGTCGTAACAATCCAATTACAGGGGAGGTTCTGACTGGCACGATTATGAAAATCAGCGCACGAGAGGTCACAGTCTGGACGCGCGAACTGCTGGAAAGCCCGATTACGGATAGCGACGCGATTGTGATTGATAGCTACGGCAACGACCTTGTGCATGTACGCACGCTACAAAATTTGTTGCGCTGGCTTGATGTAGAACCACAACACTTACGTGATCTTGTGGCTGGTAGAGTACGCCCACGCTTCGTTGGTGTAAATGTGCCTCCACGTAAAGACTTCAACATAGAACAAAATACAGCAGTCGAACGTGCTGTGCAGATGCAAGACTACTTGCTGATCCAGGGACCACCTGGAACTGGTAAGACAAGCGTTATCGCGGAGATTGTCAAACGCTTGACGCAGCAGGGGCAACGCGTCTTGCTTGCAGCTTTCACAAATCAGGCGGTCGATAATATGCTCAAACGTCTTGATAAAGAGGGTTTCTCCGACTTCGTACGGCTTGGGCATGAACGAAGCGTCTCCCAGGATATAGAACCATATCTTCTCAAAGAACGCGTAAAACAGTGTATGCAGACCGCTACAGATACAACCTATACAAACGTCGTGTTAGACATTCTTCAGAAAACGCCTGTCGTGGCTTCGACAACAGCAACGTGGTCGTCAGATAAATACGTGCCCTCTCTGTTAGAGACGCAGAAGACCGCGCCTATGCAGTTTGATGTTGCCATCATCGACGAGGCTAGTCAGTTGACCGTCCCTGCCATCCTGGGTGCGCTTCGTTTTGTCAAACGCTTCATTCTGGTTGGTGACGACAAGCAACTTCCTCCGTTAGTATTAAGCAAAGAGGCTGCAGAACAGGGACTCGCAGACTCGCTTTTCAGTATCCTCAAGCGTCATGAGGAGCAGTACACAGAGAAGCACCAGCACACGCTCAGTGCTTGTGTTGCACTCAAAACGCAGTATCGCATGAATCGCTGGATATCCCACTTTTCTTCAACCGTCTTCTACGAGAAACAACTGGTTGCACATGAGTCTGCGGCTAATCGTCGTCTCAACATCGGCACAATAACCTCTTCTACGTGGCAAGAGCCAGGAGCTATTGCTCGTGCTATTTCACCAGAATTTCCGCTTGTCTTTATAGATGTACATGGCGAGCAGGAGGCTTTAAAGGCAAGTAATGCGGAAGCGCTTACGGTGCGAAATGTTGTTCGTGGACTGCTTGAGCGTGGTATTCGGGAAGAGGCTATCGGTATTATTGCCCTGTATCGGGCGCAGGTTGCGAACATTCGCCGCGTACTTTTTGAAGATGATATCTCTTCTGGTTGGGTAGGACTCCCCATCACGACATCACTCAGTGTTGACACGGTTGACCGCTTTCAAGGAGGCGAACGCTCCGTTATTCTTATGTCATTCGCCACGACCAGCGAGCCAGAAATCAATAGCCTGCGCCGCGAATTTTTGACCAATGGCAATCGTCTAAATGTCGCTCTCACGCGTGCGCAACACAAAATGATTCTTGTTGGATGTATCTCCGCCCTGGAACATCTTCCTATTTTTGACCGCCTGATTACCTATTGTCGCAGCATGAAAACAATCATGTCTATCAAAACCGACGACGCTATGTAACAAGACGATACACATGTAGGGGTCTAATTCATTACACCCTTTTGGCAATAGACAGATGTTCGGGGGATTGATGAAACGTTTCTCACATCCTCCCGCATTTACTATTGCCAAAAGGGTGTAATGAATTAGACCCCTACAAGTTTTCCTATGTCCATAGATTTCTACAACGCAAAGGGTATTTCAATATCTATGCGTGTGCCCTTGCCTAGCTCACTCACTACAGAAAGCTGGCCCCCTAGCAATTGTGTCCGCTCGTAGAGTCCAAGCAAGCCTTGATGGTAGCCACTACTTTGCTCATTGACAGCATTGGCAAAGAATGGGAGCATTCCTATACCGTCATCACCGATGCTTAAATGCAACTGCCCTTCATGCTGAAACAGAAACAGGGTAACATGTGCTGCATGAGCATGTTTGCGAATATTTAGAAACGCCTCGCGTATGATTGCGGAAAGATGAGATGTGTATTCAAGTGGTAATGCAGTAGGCCAGTCAGCATCATCGTAGGTTACAGTATAGCCAGCTTCGTGCATATCGTCGATGAGAGCATAGATTGAGGCCACAAAATCGACATCACATGTGTTTCGCGTACGTAGACTGCCAAGTGCTTGCCGCATAGACGCCAAACTGTCCTGTGCCAATTCTTGCCATGCCTCTACTCGCGCCTCTACTTCCTGGTTATCTGCATGCTGTTCTTGCGACATATGGGCATGCTGTAAGCGGAAATATTCAAGATCAGCAACAAGAGCAGTCAATGACTGTACCACGCCATCGTGAAGTTCGCGGGCAATTCGTCGCCGCTCCGCCTCTTGCGCAAAGCGGGTGAGCGGGGAGTCTATCACCTCAAGCATATCTATGCACCCTCCGTATATTTAGATGTATATATCAAGGTATACTTGCTCTCTGTTGATTTTAGATAGAGGTAGAGCTATCGGAGAGGTTGAGATTTGGCTATCTATGAGGAGAGTTCTTAACCAGTGTATATTTGCGACCCGATTGAAGAATGTCATATTCTTAATAAAGCAATACAGTTGTTAGAGATGGAGGAAGAGGTATATGGCGCAAAGTAACATTCTTGTGGTTGGCAGTATGAACATGGATCAGGTCGTTCGCATTCCCCATCTGCCCACGCTTGGCGAAACATTGCTCGGTGCAGGTTCGCTTAAACTCATACCAGGCGGCAAGGGTGCCAATCAAGCGGTTGCAATGGCACGTTTGGGGGCTTCGGTGACAATGGCTGGTCATGTGGGAAGCGATCCTTTCGGGGAACAATTGCTCAAGGCACTACACAATGACGGCATCGACACACGTCTTGTACTTACTGATAAAGAGGAGGCCAGTGGTGTCGCTTTTATTTTTCTCGCGCCCGATGGCGAAAATGCTATTGTCGTAGCCTCTGGCGCGAATATGCATGTGGGCAACGACGAAGAGCAGATGACTGCTATACATGAGGTTTTGCAAGAGGTACAGGCACTTGTGCTACAACTAGAGATACCACTGCTCACGGTACAGCAATTGATAGAAGCGGGACATAAAGCAGGCGTTTTGGTTGTGCTCAATGTCGCACCTGCACAATCACTTTCTAAAGAGATATTGGCCCAAGTTTCTGTACTTATCGTCAACGAGAGCGAGGCAAGCCTGCTCAGTGGGCAACGTGTAGAGAGCCTGGAAGATGCACAAATTGTTGGGAGGGTTCTGCACGGTTATGGTATATCAACCGTTGTTGTGACACTTGGAGCACGAGGTGCAATCCTCGTTACCGATGACGCCGCTGGACAACCACGTACGATACATCAAGCGACTCCAAAAGTGCACGTTGTCGATACAACAGCGGCTGGTGATTGCTTTGTAGGTGCGCTAACTGTTGCCCTAACAGAGGGTCAGAGGCCAGAGGATGCTCTGCGTTTTGCCGTCAATGCAAGTGCCTTGAAAGTAACAAAGTTCGGCGCACAGTCTGGATTACCGACACGAGAGGAAGTTCATGCTACGTATTATTCTTGATACAGACCCCGGTATAGATGACGCCTTAGCCCTATTTCTCGCGTTATCTTCACCCGAAGTCACGCTTGAAGCGGTCACAACGGTACAAGGCAACGTCTCCGTTGAACTGACAACCTACAACGCGTTGACGCTGCTCACGCTTGCGGGACGAACTGACATCCCCGTCGCTTATGGCAGTGCAGAACCGCTTGTGCGAGAGCGTATTGACGCAGGTCATGTTCACGGAAAGAGCGGGTTAGGCAATATAACATTGCCTGAACCAACAATAGCAGTAGTAGAGCAACAGGCGGTAGACCTGATTATCGAGAAGATTATGAGCAATCCTGGCGAAATCACGCTGGTAGCGATTGGACCCTTAACCAATATCGCGCTTGCCGTACGGCGTGAACCACGCATCGCGCAACATGTACGTGAGGTTGTCATTATGGGCGGTGCCGTACGCGTTCCAGGTAATGTCACGCCAAGTGCTGAGTTTAATATTTTTGCCGACCCTCACGCTGCGCATATTGTCTTTCACGCGGGTTGGCCTCTCCGTCTCGTAAGCCTCGATGTCACTACACGTGTTTCGCTACAACGTCAGCAAGTGGAAGCGTTGGTGGCACATGAAAATAAGATCATAGCAGCAACGCAGCAGATGATGGTCTTCTATTTCGACGTGTTCGCGCCATTGTATGGAACTCCAACATTTCAGATGCACGACCCTCTTTGCCTTGCAGCCGCATTCCAACCAGACCTCATCACATGGGAACCTGCTTATGTTGATGTCGAGCTTGCTGGCACCCTGACGCTTGGCGAGACCGTGGGCTATTTTAAACACCCGGACGCCCCCGCTCCAAATATGCAAGTTTCCGTAGGAGTCGATGACGAACGCTTTCTCAATATGTTCTTTGAACGTATAGAAAGAACTTTTGGCAGTAGAGGAGAGGACTAGATAGAGAGACAGGGCACCCGCAAGGGGATGCCCCTCCCATACACGAGTCTGCCTTCCATGCATTATCGTCCTATGGGAGGGGCATCCCCTTGCGGGTGCCCTGGCCTTTACTTTCTGTAGACTTGTCAGTGGTCGCCGTTTCAATTGCCTCCACAATCTTTTGAGCGACTTGCTCACTTGTCCAGTAACTTTGATGGGCTTCTCCTCCATGTAGAAGGGCAAATAAGGTCTGACTTAGAGGGTCAATCAATACATCGGTGAGACTTGTCAGGTACGTGAGAATGTCTTGTGCCTGAATATACTTACTCTCTCCATCCAAAAATTGCGGTAGAAGTTTCTCCAACGGATAAGCAATTGGATCGCCCGGATGGACAAAATTATACCAAAGCAGCTTTTGGCCCAATTCCTGATACAGACTTGCTAGCATCTGCTCCATACGTGGTGTAACATCATGTGTAGAAAGAATATTACCATTAGCATCTGTCGCATCTTGCGTACTACTATTCACATCAGTAAGACTAAAAAAGCCAATTGGCGAACCCATTGTAGAGATGCTACTTAGTCGAATACCTTGTGTGGGATTCGGCGCGACACCAAATAATGCCTGCCGAATAGCTGTCACACTCGCATGTCCTGGTATAGCATCCGGGTCCCAACGAGCACTGAACAGTATGTCAAAGAGAATGACGGTTCCCATACTATGCGTGACTAGATGCAGGCGGTCTTCTTGCGGCTGATAGCCCTGTAGTCCCACAAGAGATTGCTCCATAAGTCGGTCCGCGACTTTAGCACCAGCATAACGACTCAGGTAGAGTGCGCCATCGCCAATGAATTGCATCAACTGCTGCTCACGAAAGGGCCGAAACCAGAGATGCTCCCAGATAGGCGAGGCTTGATAGGCCGCGAGCAAGTGTTGCTCCTCATCCTTGTTTACGTCTCCCCAGTAGAGCGCAATCTTTTTGATGTTTCGTCCAGAGACGTGATGAGAGTACTCTTGAATAAGGCCAAATAGTGTATCTGCATACGTTGGCTCTGGACGCGCACTACGGTTGTTGACTCCGTGATTGAAAAGAATGTAATCGGTAGGCACCTACATTGCCCCTCCTATGCTGAACTAAACACGAATTACGAATAATGACAATGCCTATTTGTGCTATATATCGGCACATGTCGATATATTCTTTAGTTTCCAGGGCACCCGCAAGGGGATGCCCCTCCCATATGATGAACCATTACGTTCATCTACATGTATGGGAGGGGCA
>CAXUIS010000058.1:8239-22022 GCA_964250915.1 uncultured Ktedonobacteraceae bacterium
ACAGTCACGCTAAATCTATTTGTGGGGGGGGCCCCCCGGGGGCGGGGTGCCCTGGTCCTTTCTGACCTTTAAATGCCCTGTGATCCTACATTTTGACAAATACAGACGCATGGGCTATATTACAGGTAAGCACTATTCTCTCTTGTAGAAGCATACAAGCTATATGCGTGTATATATAAAGGAAATCCTATGGCAACAATTAATGAAGCAGAGGTTATGGATGCCTTGCACGAATGTTATGATCCAGAAATCCCCGTCAATATCGTCGATCTCGGACTAGTGTATGGTATAGAAGTCGATGAAGAGAAGGAGCACGTCCATATCTCAATGACACTTACGGCTCTCGGTTGCCCGATGGCAGGCGAAGTAATTGCAGAGGTCGAGATGCGCGTGGGACAGGTTGAGAACGTCAAGAGCTGCAAAGTTGATTTGACCTTTGATCCGCCCTGGTCGCCGGACCGTATGACCGAGGACGCGAAATGGGAACTCGGCATGGTGTAGTCTAGCGAGCGACACAAGAAAGTGTGTATGCCGATGTCAACGACATTGGCATACACACTTTCTTGTGTCGCTCACTCACTTGTTTTCATCACTCGTTTGCTATGCTATACTGTTTCTACCAACTTTAGGAGTCGAGGGAAATAATGTCGGCAAGCGGATACCACGGTCAGCAAGGGAGCGATCTCCGCGCTACACTAGCGATAAGTCAAAATGAAGCCGTCTATGGTACAACACGTATGCTCAATCTACCTAATGGACGTGTGATACCTGTCGCTATTCCACCTGGGACCTATGCAGGACAAGAGATACGTCTTGAGGGACAGGGGCAACAGAGGACTGACGGTGGGCCACCCGGAGCGTTAATCATCACCGTTTCCATACCAATGGCAGAAAACTTCGGCTCTCAACCCTATTCATTAGGTGGAACTGATGCACCTACCGAACTCGTCGCGCCACCTCCACCACCTGTTCAGCCGTCCTATTCAGGCGTCAATCAAGGTGGCAACTTCACGAATTATCCATTCATACAAGGGCAAGAACCATCAACTTATGGAAATAATCAGTATGTTGCTCAATCAACACCACCAGCACCTTACGTACCAACCTATTATGGAACGCAAGGCCAATTCCCTGGTATTCCGCCAACACCTCGTCGCTCGTCACGTCGTCCATTTATAGCAACAATCATCATTGCAGCTTTCGCACTTCTAATAATCGTTGGCAGCATACTCTACTATGCAACCGTTTATCAACCCCAACAGCATGCAGTTCAAGCAACGGTAACTGCAGGAGCATATGCGAAAAGTACTGCGTTAGCTGGAGCAACCACTACTGCACAAGCAGGGACGACGGGCACTCCAAGTACACAACCGGTTAATGACTATACAAAAATTACTGCGAAAACCCCCGATCTGCTTAATGATCCGCTTTCAAGTCCTAGCACGAATAACTGGGATACGAACGCGAATTGTACCTTTAAGAACGGCACCTATCATGTCTCTGAAACAGAAAGTGGCTTCTTCTATGATTGCGCAGCGAAAGCCACTAACTTCACGCATTTCCTCTTCCAGGTAAAGATGACCTTCCTGCAAGGCACCTATGGTGGCATTCTCTTTCGCTCTGACCCAGTAAACTCAAAGTATTACTTGCTACGCTTTGACCGTAGTACGGGCCGATATGATCTCTATGTGTACGTTGATAAACAAGCGAAGAATGCTAAACGTTTGCTTGACGGTACCAGTGTCAATTTCAAAACCGACCTCAATCAACCCAACCTTATCGCGGTCCTTGCACGAGGTAAGACAATCACGCTCTACGTCAACTCGCTCTACACCGATTCGGTAAATGATGGAACTTTCGCGGGTGGTCAAATAGGTGTCTTCGCAGAAGATTATCGGGATGCAACTGAAATATCGTTTGAACAAGCACAAGTGTGGAATGCCTGACCCCATAGTTGAGAAAGCAAGATAGAAATACTCATGAAGCACTGTACAAACTGCGGTCTACAAATAGCACAAGATGTTACAACGTGCCCTCGTTGCGGAGCATTTGTACCTCATATCCCAACACAACCATTAGCAACAGGCACTCCTACAGGCACAACGACTGCTCCTCTATCGCTTGAAACTCAAGGAAACTCTACAGGTGCAGAGACACCACAATTAGTCCTTGGGCCAATTCAGGAGAGCAGTGTCCCCTCTACACCTACTTCTCCTGTCTACCAGGAATACCCTACCGCAACAAGCAGAGGTTATGGTCAAAATGGTGGTACCGAGCCAACTATACCAGCCGTGCAGTTGGAGACACAAACACTTCGCGGTCCAGCGTCACCACCACGAACACCGCCTCAGATGCCAACACCGTTTCCACCACCATATATAGCACAACAACAAACTCCATTATTCCTGACACCACCGCCGCCACCACAAAACAATGAGATGTTTCCTACGAGTCTAGGGACTCAGGGACCCATGTATGGAGCACCTTTTCCACCACCACAACCTCAGATACCATATCCAATCCAAAGACAAACGAAAACAGGACTCTCGCGGAGTATTACCGCGCTGATCCTCATTTTGGCCCTGCTACTTGTCTCTAGTGGTGTTGGCTTGATTTATTATTCCACAGTGGCTCGTCCAGCACAATTACATGCTCAGGCTACCGCTACCGTGCAAACTCTTCTGACAAGTGAGGCACGCGCTACCAACGTTGCCAATGCGCAGGCTACAGGTACCGCCGTTGCATACTCGAATGCTACCGCGGCTGCGCAAGCACAAGCGACCGCTCAAGTGCAAGCAACGGCGACAGCGTTACAGACCATCTATACACAGGCAACACAGGGTGCCCCTGCACTTAATTCCTCTCTTGCCGCCCAGGACAACAGCAATTGGGATGTCAACGATACAACTGATGGCGGTGGCTGTGGCTTTAATGGTGGAACCTATCACTCCACGCTCTTCTCGAAAAATTTCTACTTCCCCTGTTTCGCACGTACCTCAAATTTTAGCAATTTCGCGTTCCAAGTACAGATGACCATCAATCAAGGTGATGAAGGTGGCCTGGTTTTCCGGAGTAATAGCAACAGTGATCTCGCGCAATTCTACCTGTTTAGCATTGACCAAAGCGGCGGCTACAGGCTTGTAGTCTCGAAGGATACAACGCATAACACAACTCTTGCAGACGACACCAGTACTGCTATTAAGACAGGAATAGGGCAAACCAATATGCTAGCAGTTGTGGCAAAAGGAAGTATACTCTACCTCTATATTAATAAACAATACGTAGGCAGTGCCAGCGATAGCACTTATAGTTCCGGTATGCTTGGTGTCTTTGCCAGTGATGCATCGACGACCACTGATGTCTCCTTTAAAAACGCGCAAGTCTGGACCTTGTAAGCCTAAAAGAGATGTGTTACTATCGTGCCGTAGCACATCTCTCTTCACAAAAAATAAGGAAGCCTAATAAGGGTTAGAGCGAAAAGAGCCATGTCGGATAAGAGCCAGTTTCCACCTCCCAGCACGGTTTCACCTACCGATACAACTGAGGCTATGCCTGTAGTAGAAGTCACACGTCCCATATGGCCTCCTGTACAACAGAATTATCGACGCCGCGAGACTCTTTCGCCTGCATTCAGAATACTTCTGTGGCTGCTTGCATGCATCCTGATTGCTGGCGGTATGGGACTTGTTGTATTTAGTTCAGCACGACAATATCGTACAACGCTACACGCGGGCGCGACATTTGTAGTGCACTCAACACAAAGTAGTATCAACACCGCACAAGCGCAAAGTCAAGGTACAGCACAAGCGTTTGGCACAGCACAAGCAAATATCGAAGCAACGGCGACGAGTCAAGCTGATACGACCACGGCGGCTACCGCGACCTTTGATAACGCAACAGCGACCACAACTTCATTAGCAGATGTGTACACACAGTCCACCAATGGGACACCCGCGTTCAACAATACGCTTAGCGACAACAAGGGCGATGGCAAGTGGGATGAGGGATCGACTACTATTAATACAGGTTGTACATTCACCGTTAGTAACTATCATGTAAGCGAAGCTCAGCAGGGCTACTTCCAACCGTGTATCGCGGAAGACACACAATTCAGCAACTTTGCCTATCAGGTAGACCTTACCATCAACAAGGGCAATCCTGGGCAAGCGGGCATCTTGTTTCGTGCAAGTAGTGACAATACAGCATATGACCTCTTTCGCATTGGCACCGATGGCTCATATGCCTTCGATGTGTATGGCACAAGTGGTAAAGCGAAAACGCTTGTCCAGGGCTTCAGTAGTGCTATTACACCATCATTCGGACAATCAAATACACTGACGGTTATTGCTCAAGATACCAGGTACCTCCTCTTTGCAAATGGACAGTACGTCGATAGTGCTACAGATAGCACGTTGCAAAAAGGTAAGATTGGTGTCGTTGCAATCAATGCAGGCACTCCAATTGATGTCACCGTTAGCAACGTACAGGTATGGAAATTGTGAGTCTCCATCCTTACGGGAGAAACAGGGAGACGCAAGGGTCTCCCCTACATGTTCGTGGAACCCTACGTGTAGGGGAGACCCTTGCGGTCTCTCTGCATGTTTACGAGTTTCCCCCAATGGATGGAGACCCGAAATTGTAGGGCCATTGACAAATTACACACCGACTGCTATCCTAGCGACAGCAAAACAACAATATCTTGCGATGAATGGGACAAGTAACTTCTCGTATGCAATAGAGAACTGCGGGTCGGTGCAACGCAGCATGCATTTCTGAGAAGCGAAATCCACCCACGAGCGTGCGTGAAAAGCGTCAACGGTGCCTCCGTTATCGGGCAACAAGAAGTTCTGGCCTTAGGTAAAAACGGTAGGGGCAGCAATTGATTGCGCCCACCGACGAGCGAAGTAATATCCGTTCTCTACATGCGCAGAGAAGCCAGAAAAAGTAAGGTGGTACCACGATTCCGCGTATTCAGCGTCGTCGTCCTGTAGTGGACGGTGACGCTTTTTTTATTGTATTGAGAAATGTAAAAGAGGAGTGTCGTATGCTTGATCTAGCATTTATTCGGAACAATCCAGAGGTCGTAAAAGAGGCGGCTCGCCTCAAAAACAATCCGCTTGACGTTGACGCGCTACTTGCGCTTGATCGTCAGGTCCTCACCTTTCAACATGAGATTGAAGAGATGCGTAGCAAGCAAAATCAACTCTCGAAACGGGTGCAGGAAGCGGCAAAAGCAAAGAATGTTGAGCTACGCAACACACTGATTGCCGAAGGCAAGCAACTCTCAACACAGTTAAAAGAGCGAGAGCCACAATTGACTGCCTTACAAGAGGAACGGCAACAGTTGCTTTTGACCGTCCCAAATATCCCTGACCCAAAATCTCCCATTGGCAAGGATGAAAATGATAATGTGCCGATCAAACATTGGGGAGAGAAACCTGTGTTCGATTTCGCGCCACTCGATCATTATGACCTGATGCAGAAACACAACATGGTGGACATCGAACGTGCCGTCAAGGTCGCGGGTTCGCGTAGCTATATCTTGAAGGGTGATGCCGCACGACTTGAGCTAGCCTTGATGAATTTTGCCCTTGACCGTATTGCACGCAAAGGCTTTACACCGTTGATTGTGCCAGCGATGGCACGCGAATTTTGCTTTGTTGGCAATGGTCAATTTCCTAAGGGACGCGATCAAGTGTATGCTATCGAAGGGCAGGACACCTTCCTGGTTGGCACCGCCGAGGTACCAATCACGGGCATGTACAAGGATGAAATTCTTCAGGCCGAGGAGTTACCAATTACCTATGTCGCTTTTAGCCCTTGCTTCCGTCAAGAGGCGGGCACATATGGCAAAGATACACGTGGCGTGTTCCGCATTCACCAATTCAACAAGGTCGAGCAATATGTCATTTGTAAAGCTGATCATGACACGTCGGTCACATGGCACGAGCAGTTACTCCGCAACTCTGAAGAGTTAATCGAAGCACTTGAACTGCCCTATCGCGTGGTCAATGTGTGTACTGGTGATATGGGTGATGCTAAGGTCGGCATGTATGATATCGAATGTTGGGTACCGAGCGAACAACGCTATCGAGAGACACATTCGTGCTCGTACTTCCACGAGTGGCAAGCACGTCGGGTCAACGTGCGCTATCGTGATGAAGAAGGCAGAGTCAAGTTTGTGCATACCCTCAACAATACAGCCATCGCCTCACCACGCATCTTGATACCTCTCCTAGAGACACACCAACAAGCGGATGGTACAATACGTATCCCCGATGCATTACGTTCGTATATGGGTGGACAGGAGTACATTGGGAGAAGTTAATAGGTTTCCATCTATTGAGGGAAAGCAAGGAGACCGCAAGGGTTCCCTTATAGGTGCTAACATCAGGCAAAAGGGATATATCTCCGATAAGGCAAGGGCACCCGCAAGGGGATGCTTTCAGGGGGAGGTTTTTGAGAAGAGAGGAGAGAATTTAGGAAAAACAGGCTAGAACAAGGAAGAAGACACTGGTTTCTGATACGATGAAAGATATCAACCCATTCAGAGTATCGGAGGAACGCAATGTCTTCTCAGGATGCATTATCGCAATGGAAAGAAACGGTGTCAATGTGCTTGCCACATTTAAGTGGGCCTCAAGTGCTGGTGCTAGCGATGTGGAGTTATGCGATGATCTTTGCTCGCAGTTGTGGCACGACGCTGTGCGGAGCGTGGTTAGCCGAGTTAGTGGGTGGCAGCGAAGAGGCGTGGCGGCAACGCTTGCGCGAATGGTACTATGATGCCCCCGACAAAAAGGGAACGCATCGTCGGCAGATTGAAGTACGAGAGAGTTTTGCCCCGTTGTTGCGCTGGGTGCTTTCGTGGTGGCCTGCCGAGCAGAAACGGGTGGCATTGGCGATAGATGCTAGTACTCTGTCTGACCGTTTCACGGTGCTCTGCATCAGTGTGTTGTATCGACGTTGTGCCATTCCGGTGGCCTGGTGTGTGCTGCAAGCCAACGCTCCCGGCGAATGGAAACCGTTGTGGCTCGACTTATTGGATGCACTGGCTGGAAGTGTTCCCCAGGACTGGACGGTGCTGGTGATGGCAGATCGCGGCTTGTATGCCCGCTGGCTCTACCAGCACATCCAGCATCTCGGCTGGCATCCGTTCTTACGTATCAACAAAGGAGGCAAAGCCCGACCGAAAGGGCAAAGCAGTTTTCACTGGCTTGCCACCTTCGCGCCGGTGCATGGCTACGTATGGAGTGGACACGTGCGCTGTTTTACCGAGTCGTCGTCGCGACTGGACTGTACCTTACTGGCTTGCTGGGACGCCGAGCACACCGATCCATGGCTGATCGTGACCGACTTGTTGCCCGACGAGGCAGAGGTGGCGTGGTATGGCATGCGGTTTTGGATTGAATGTGGGTTCAAAGATGGCAAACGCGGGGGATGGGATTGGTATTACACCAAGATGCAAGACCCCAAACGAGCGGAACGCGTGTGGTTGGTAATGGCGGTTGCCACCTTATGGGTCGTGGGAGTGGGAGCAGAGCGTGAGGCCAGCCACGAGCAGCAGGGATGGGATGGGATGCTCGCCCAACCAGACGGGAACCGCACCAGCAAGCGACGCCGAAAGTATCAACGCTTGAGTTGTTTTTCACGAGGGCTGATTGCTCTCACGATGGCCGTTCTCAGAGGCGACCCCTTGCCTGTGGGCAACTTTGTCGCCTTTGACTGGCCGCAGCACCCCCCACAGAAGGAGAGCCAGGAGGAGATTCCAAAAACCTCCCCCTGAAAGGCAAGGGGATGCCCCTCCCATACGACGATAGCATCTAGGAAGCAATTTCGTTATATGGGAGGGGCATCCCCTTGCGGGTGCCCTGGCTCTGCTTTGTTGTATCCCTCTTCTCTCTGCTCTACGTGCTATGCTCATAGAGCGTTATTTTTCACAAATCGAATTGGAGAAGATATGGCGACGATTGCGACACAACCCTTTGGTCGTAGTGGGCATATGAGTACACGTACTCTCTTTGGGGCGGCGGCTCTTGGCTCAGTTTCACAAGAGGACGCGGATAAAACTCTAGAGGTGCTTTTGCGCTACGGGGTAAACCATATAGATGTAGCTTCAAGTTATGGTGATGCAGAGCGACGTATCGCTCCCTGGTTAAGAACGCGCCGTGCAGACTTCTTTCTTGCGACAAAAACTGGTGAACGAACAGCGAAGAAGGCAAAAGAGGAACTGTATCGTTCCCTTGAACGTATGCGTGTCGATTATGTTGACTTATGGCAGTTGCACAATCTTGCCGATCCTATTGAATGGGATATTGCACTCAGTCCTGATGGAGTGATTGAAGCTGCTTTGGAGGCAAAGCAAGAGGGCCTGATACGAGCGATAGGCGTCACAGGGCATGGGTTGCAAATCGCTGCTACACATCGTCGTAGCCTTGAACGCTTCGACTTTGATTCTGTTCTGCTTCCATATAACTATGTCACCATGCAAAATCCGTACTATGCGGAGAATTTCCGAGAGTTAGTTGCAACGTGCCAACAACGTAACATAGCGGTACAAACAATTAAATCTATCGCATACAAGCCGTGGCTGGGACGCGAACATACGCATGCTACATGGTACGAGCCGTTAGAGGATCAGCATGATATAGATTTAGCGGTGCATTGGGTGCTGAAGCAGCCAGGAGTCTTCTTAAACACAGTGGGCGATATTTCCATATTGCCCAAGGTGCTTGATGCAGCAAGTCGTTTTCAAGCAGGACCATCTGATGAAGAGATGCAGACAATGGTTGATCGGCTAAGTATGGAGCCGTTGTTTGTTTAATTGATAGAAGCTATCTGTACTCAAGACAACATGGCTGGCAACAATTCCTTGTTGCCAGCCATGTTGTCTTGAGTACAGATTATGTTATGAATACATTACAACTTTTCATCAATCAACGCGTTGATGCGCTTACGTAAAGCAAGCATAACAGCTGGTAGTACAATAGCACCAACAAACCATTTCGCAACAGTCTTTTTCACCTAGACGCCTCACAATTCTTTGTATACTTCTCATAATGACAGACATAAAAATCTTTGTAGAGCAAACGTTCCTTACTGTCTATAGTACGTATACTCTTGTATAGAAGTTACATACTCTAACGTCTTTTGCTCGTTGCTTTAACGCGAAAAATGCTTGACATTCCATCTCTCTAATGCTATAGTTTCATCTATCAGAAACAAGGGCGTTTAGCTCAGTGGGAGAGCGTTCGCTTCACACGCGAAAGGTCACTGGTTCGATACCAGTAACGCCCATTCATGATGGCGTCTCATATTTTCGCATCAGTTGATGCAGATGGTCATTAAAAGATGCTTCAAATGATGTAGTACTTAAAAGGTCTTCCCAAAAGTGTTTGAGGGCTGGCGTTGCTAGGAGTTTTTCAAAGTCTCTTGCCCATGTGTTATAGGTTTGATTGTGGATCAACTTCTTTTTCCATTGATAGTAAATGTTCTCATGGAAAATTAACCACCAGATTGCCATATCTCGAAAACGAAATTTATCGACCTCACTCATTTTACCCCATGCTATGCTCCCTTGTTGCCACCGTTTGGACAATTCTGGATCTTGTACCAGCTGTAAGTAGAACGGCGAAGATAATGCGACTAATGCCTGTGTATTCGCTGCCCTGGCTAATCGTGTATTTTCTCGCAGTTGATACTATATATAGCAAACAGAGACAATGACAAAGACACCTTGCAAAATACTAGCGATATTCGCCAAATCGCTCAACCTCATGCTTTTCCTCCTCACCTTATGTAGTTTGACTGATTGCTTGGGTGTGCTAAAGCAGACCCGTACAGGACTTGCATCGCATCCCTCCTACTCGTCGGTGGCTCCTGTACGGGTCTGCTTTAGCACACCCTCTTTGCGTTTATTTATTGGTTCATTCTAATACTCCCACGTTTCGTGCCCCAAAGGTGCTCGATTGAGTTCCTCACGGTAGTGAGTCCACAAGGGCATGAACTTGTTCATATATGCGACAAACTGTTCGTTGTGGTGCCGTTCAAGCAAGTGAACTAGCTCATGTACCACAACGTACTCTAAGCAGTGTATTGGTTTTTTGACAAGCTCAAGATTGAGCCAGATGCGTTGTGCCTCGATATTGCATGTGCCCCAGCGTGTCTTCATCTGTTTCACGCCCCACTCCGCTACCTCAACGCCGATAATCGCTTCCCATTTCGCAAGCAGAGGTGCAATCTCTTCCTTGAGTTTTCGCCGATACCATGCGGTGAGAATGCGTTCCCGTTCTGCCGTATCGCTCTCGCTGCGCACGAACATATCAAGTATCTTGTTGTTGCGCAGCATCACGGCTGGTGGCCCCTTGCGATACTGCACGTTGAGTAAGTAGCGGTTGCCTTGATAGTAGTGGCTCTCGCCGCTTACAAACTCGCGTGCCGATTGACGTTCCTGCCCCTCGAATTTCGCCTGTTGCCGCTGAATCCAGCCGAGTCGAGAAAGCGTAAAGAGGCGCACAGCCTCATCATTGACGCGCAATGGTGCCGCCACGCGAATGCGACCTGCTGGCGGGTAGACGCCGAGGTGTAGGTTCTTGATATCTTTACGAACGACATCAACGACCAGACCATGTACGGTAATCTGGTGCTTCTCAATACTCATCTTGTCTCTTCACAATATCTAAAATTTGATTTGCTTGCTCTTCGTCTTGCAGGACATTGAGAATGGCATAGCCAACCTCGCGCTCCTTGATTTTGCTCTTACGCCACCCATCCTTTTTCGTGCGAACGACCGCCGTATGGACAGCGAGAGCTTGTTCTTCATTCTGGGCGAGATTATCGTACAACACCCGTTTGCCACTTGTATTCAGTGTGCTTGGATAACTTGTGCCGTAGGTTGGATTGTTTACTTGCTTGGCAAGGTCAACGATGCTTGCTAGATACTGCTCATAGTCCTGCGCTTGGTTCTGACGCTCCTGAATCAGTATATCGAGCAGTTCCGACATTCTTTCGTAATACATCGGGTTCGTCGGTTGTTCGTCGATGATGACTCTGCGCAGATTGTTTTCGACGGTTTCTGCCATCGCCTCTTTGTTGCTGGCAATTCCTTGTGGCAATTCCTTCAATGCATCCATGCCACGCTCCACAATCAGTTGCACCAGTGGAATATCGTCGAAGGCCGAGAGCTTTCTACTCTCTTCCGCACGGATGTAGGTGTCGATCAGGTGACGCATAGCTGGCTCGTATGCCTTCAAGTCAATATCATCACCGCTTGCCCGTTTGATTTCTGTGCGAACCTTCGTGTAGTACTCGACCTCTTGCCGAATCTGTTCACTCTCCGCAGGACTATAACCCGCCTCAGACAAATCGTTGGCAAGGTTGGCATAGGCACGAATAAGGGCCGCTGTGAACTTGTAGAGCGCAACCCGTTTCGGCTCGTTCTCTTGAAGTGCATCTCTGCTTGCTGTGTCTCGTCCGCAGAAGTAGTGGATGTACTCTATCGTCCCCTTAGGCAAGGCAACCGACTCGCAGAGAGCCTTGATCGCCTCACGTGCCTCTTCGAGTCGTTCTTTCGCCCTGGGAAGACGGTCGCTTAACAAGCCCTCTATGTCGTCCTTCTCATAGTCGCCAAAAGCCTCGGAGGTGTAGTCGGCAATGGACCGCTCAAGGCTCTTAAACAGGTCCTTGTAATCGACGATGTAGCCGTAATCCTTGTCGGCACCGTCCAAGCGGTTCACGCGACAAATGGCCTGGAAGAGTCCGTGATCCTTCATCTGTTTGTCGATGTAGAGATAGGTGGCTGATGGCGCGTCGAAGCCCGTCAAGAGCTTATCCACGACGATCAAGAGCTTCATCTGCCCCGGCTCGTCGATAAACTTTTGCTTGACCTCTTTCTCGAACGTTTCAGGGTCTTTGCCGCCAAGCATCTTATTGTAGATGTCGTATTGCCGCAGCCGCTCGGTCAAGCCCTCGCCTGTCTCCTCGCCCTTGATATCGGCAGGTGTTGGCGTATAAGATGTTACAATCGCGCACTTGTCGAAGCCCTGATCCGTGAACAACTCGTAGAATTTACATGCCTGATAGATGCTGCTCGATACGAGCATCGCGTTCCCACGTCCACTCGATAGGCGTGGTCTGACCTCCATGTCAAAGATGATGTCAGCGACGATGACGGAAAGCCGTGACTGCGAACTGTAGACCTTTTGCAGCGTGCCCCACTTCTTTTTCAGTTGCGTCAACGCGTGCTCGTTCAAGCCTTTTGTCTTCGCCTCGAACCACTGGTCGATTCTCTGCTGTGATGAAATCGTCTGATTGATATCGCGTGCCTCGTACAACAAATCTAACACCACTTCATCCTTGACGGCCTCATCGAAGGTGTAGGTGTGGATGTACGACCCGAAGACCTCGATGCTCTTTTGCTTGTCGTCTTTCAATAGTGGTGTGCCAGTGAAGCCGATAAACATCGCATGGGGCAAAATCTCCTTCATCGCGTCATGCAATGCACCGGATTGCGTGCGGTGACACTCATCTACAAAGACGTAGATGTCGCCTTTGGCCTGGAAATGAGGTGGCAAGCTATGTTTCATTTCCTCGATAAAGCCCGCGACGTTGCTCTCTTCTCGCTTGCCCGCGAATTTGTGGACGAGCGAACACAGCAACCACGGCGTTGTCGCGTTCAGTTTGTCGATGAGGTCTTGCCCACTTTTTGTGCGGTAGATGGTTTCGTTGACGCCTTTGAACACTCTCTCGATCTGCTCATCCAGTTCGGTGCGGTCGGTGATAATCAGCACACGCGCATCGGTCATGTTCTCCCGAATCCACTTCGCTAACCAGACCATCGTCAGGCTCTTGCCACTGCCCTGTGTATGCCAGATAATGCCGCCCTCACGCTGTCTCACGCGTTCTTGTGCTGCAAGAACGCCAAAGTATTGATTGGGACGACACAACTTCTTGATACCAGAGTCGAACACAATAAAATCGTGGATAATCTCTAGCAAACGCTGTTTCTCACATAACTGTAACAGGTGCCTATCCAGGATGTTCGCAACGGTACTGTCTTCTTTCCAGGTGAGATAATACGTTTCCTTCGTTTCGATCACGCCGTAGCGCAAGCCCTCGGTATCGTTCCCCGCCAGCACAAGCTGAATCGTTGTGAAAAAGGGCCGAATAAATACAGCCTCCTGGTTGTCCAGGTTTTGCCGAATAGCCTCGCTCACCGCCACCGTCGAACGCTTTAACTCCATGACGCCCAGCGCGATACCGTTGACATACAGCACGATATCTGGCCGTTTGGTGTGTTCGCCCTGTATCGTGACCTCTTCAGCGAGGGCGAAGTCGTTGTCGAGCGGATGTTTCCAGTCGATCAACCACACCGTCTCGGTATTTTCGCCCACATCGGCCTTGACCTTGACGCCGTAGCGCAACAGGCTATAGACCGCTTTGTTGATATCATAGAGGCTACGCGTCGAATCTCCGGCGACTCTGCGAAACTCGTACAACGCCTTGCCTATCAGCACTGGACTATAGCCTTGCCGTGCCAGGAACGAGCGTAGCAACCCCTCTTCGATATTGCTATTGCTCTCACGCTTGTCCCAGTTGCCCAGATACGTATAGCCCAACTGTGTTTCAAAAAGCTTGACCACGCGGTTCTGCGTAGCTCGTTCCCTCTGACCGACGACATCCATTACAGCAACCTCGTCTTTCCAGTAAGCAATTCCTGCATCATCCCTTGCTTCAAGGCCCGTGTCTTCTCGCGCCTCTGCTCTAACGCGACAATTTCAGCATCCAT
>CAXUIS010000059.1:0-21817 GCA_964250915.1 uncultured Ktedonobacteraceae bacterium
TCAGCAACCAACCGCCGACGAGGACGCGATAAATCGGTCCCTACTAGTCTGTCAATCTACATTTGGTACCGAAACTAGGGCGCCCGCAAGGGGACGCCCCTCCCATATGACATGGCTCCTCATGCGCGTTCGCATATGGGAGGGGCGTCCCCGAAGCCGCATTCGGGGAATGAGAAAGGCAGCGGGCGCCCTTGCCCCAGCCACATCAAGATTGACAGACTACTACAGATGTAGGATTTTTTCCTTATAGTATAGCGCATTCACGTAAGAGGCATATTGTCATTTTAGCTAGTCTTCGCGCCTGTTCTTTTCTACAGGAAGCAAAAAGCAGTATACTCATAACAATAGTCACACAAGCATTTCTATGCTATGATAGATGTGCTGTTATCAAGAGAGATAAAGTAAGGACTATCGAGCATGACGACTTCTTCTAGTGAACCACTGAAACTGTTTTATTGTTATGCTCACGAAGACAAAATACTACGTGATGAACTCGATGCTCACTTGAGCCTCATGAAGCGTCAGGGGCTGTGACCGTCTGGTATGACCGTGAGATTCTTGAGGGAGAGGACCCTTGGTTAGCTTTAGGGTGTTTTTTGCATGATTGGTGGTGCTATGCCGTAGATGTTCGCCAGTGCCTGATCGCCGAGCCACCAGCATTAGCAACGACATTAGAAGGTAGACGCTGGGTGGCGTTCTGTGCTGCAACAGTTGAAGAGCTTTGTAATAGAACATCCTTGCCTTGTCCTGCATGGACTCAGCAACAAGACTACTTTCTCGAATACCCCTGGTTCTATTTTTCTCAACAATCTCAACGTGACTGGTTGCTCTTAACAACACCTGAAGCATTCAAACGTCACAATGTTTTCGTTGGTGGAAGTGTCCTTGATAACAAATACGAACTACAACAAGTGTTCGGCTCGAAACCTAAGTGGACACTCTGGTCAGATCAGGAACTACAAAACTATCAGGATATGACCAACACTTAATACATAGAGAGGGAATACACATTCATGTCTTCAGTCACACAAAATGTAGCGACACCCGATTTTACACGTAGTGATACACGTGTTAGCGAACTGCTGGACTATATGCGTGATATCAGTGCCTTAACCGAGCTTGGTGCTCTAGCGGGATGGGACCAGAATACGCAGATGCCGAGTGGGGCAGCGGAGGTACGCGGTACGCAGATGGCAGTCCTGCAAGGGGTCTTGCATGATAAGTGGAGTAGCCACAAACTAGGCAAGTTGCTTGCGGAACTCGAAGCACCTGTGCAGAGCGCACCATTTACCGATGCTGATCGCGGACTGATATGGCAGGCTCTACGTGGTCATACACGCAGCACAAAGCTTCCACGTTCGCTGGTCCAGGAGATGGCTCAACATGAAGCGGTGAGCTATGATGCATGGCACCGGGCACGAACGAACAACGATTTCGCCACGTTCGCGCCGTTTCTCGCGCATACCATCAAGTTACAGCGTGAGATGGCTGACCTCATGGGCTATGTCGAAACACGCTACGATGCCTTGCTTGACGACTACGAGCCGGGCATGACATCGAGCCGACTCAACACGATTTTTACACCCGTGCGAGCCATGAGTACAGCGTTACTACGTCGCATAGAGGCAAGCGGGAATAAGATTGATACCTCTTCTATCGAAGGCCATTTTGCCTCGGATAAGCAGGTTGAGCTGAGTATTGCTATTCTTAAGGGCATGGGCTATGAGTTCGCCAATGGAGCCATTGCGCAATCGCCACATCCCTTCACGACAAGTCTCGGCAGTCCCTTCGATGTGCGCGTCACCATTCGTACCAACGAACGATTGTTACAACAATCACTGATGGCGGCTATCCATGAAGGTGGTCATGCCTTATACGAGCAGGGAAGCGCACCCACGCTTGTTAACACTCCTGTCGCTGGTGGCACCTCGCTCGGTATTCACGAGTCGCAATCACGTTTATGGGAAAACGCGATTGGTCGTTCGGTTCCCTACTGGCAAGGACAATTCGCCTTGGTGCAAAAGGTCTTCCCAGATCAGTTCACTAATGTGGATGCGGCAACATTTGCACGCGCGCTGAACCATGTCGAGCCAAGCTTGATTCGTGTCGAGGCCGACGAGGTGACATACAATTTGCATATTATCATCCGTTTCGAGCTAGAGAAGGAAATGATTAACGGCAACGTTGCAGTGGAGTCGTTGCCACGCATGTGGAACGAAAAATATCAAGAGTATCTTGGTATCACACCACCAAACGATGCTGACGGTATCCTACAAGATGTACACTGGAGCAGTGGCCTCGGCTACTTCCCCACATACTCACTCGGCAACCTGAATGCGGCTCAGATATTCAACACGCTGCATAAAGAACTGCCGAACTTTGATGAATTGCTCTCACAGGGCAATACTACACTCATCCTCAACTGGTTACGGAATCATATGTACAATGTTGGCGCGATTTACCGCCCCGACGAACTTATGCAACGCGTCACAGGCGAATCGCTTAACCCCGACTACTTCACGAACTATCTTATAAGTAAGTTCGAGAAGATATATGGGTTGACGAAATAAAAAACGAGAGCAAGATATTGCCGCGAACGGCAATATCTTGGTTTGTTGCAGAAAGACATCAATGAGATCACTCCTTTGAGCAATCTCTGCAATTGGAATGCATGCCGCGACATAATGATCTGGACGGAGGAGAAGCAGGTGCTCGCCATAATTTGCTCGGAGTGCCGAGAGCGCAGAATCCCGTTCTCGTACAAGTGTACTTCCCGATGAGTCACATCACAAGGCAACGTCAGCAATCGTGGCGAGAACCAAGCCCGATTGTGAACGCCCTCGCGTGATTGTGCTAGAAGACTTGAACGTGTCAGGGATGCTCAAGAACCACAAACTTGCACGAGCATGTGCCGATGTGTGCATGGGAGAGTTTAAGCGTCAAATCCTCTATAAAGCGGCGTTCGCTGGAATTGAGGTGAAACTTGCGTCACGCCTCTGGATCAGGGCCAAGTAGTAATCATGAGGAGAGCAACAAGGAGAATTTTAGGGGAAGTCAAAGAGGAGAAAAATGAGGATGTCTTTACTGCGGCTGCTATCAACTTTATTCGTCTCGATGCCTTTTTAGAAGGAACAAAGACAACGAAAACGCGCGCATCACGTTTCGCTGCCTTAGCTCCTATCGATCTTGCTAGTTAGCTAGAGTTTTCCAACGGTATCAAACTTCGGGATGACTCATATTATTACTCCCATAAATTAAAGAAGTTTATCTAGCGTGATTGGGAGATCGCGAACGCGAATACCCGTCGCGTGATAGACAGCGTTGGCGATGGCGGCAGCGGTGCCAACGATACTAATTTCACCAATGCCTTTTGCTCCCATCGGATTGACATAGGGATCGTCTTCGTCAATCCATGAAACATCAATTGTTCCTACATCAGCATTGGTGGAAATGTGATACTCCGCGAAGTCGTGATTCACATAATCCCCGAAATTCGGGTCCAGCACACTGTGTTCGTGCAAGGCCATCGAAAGTCCCATCGTCATGCCCCCAATAAACTGTGAGCGAGCCGTCTTCGCATTCATAATGTGGCCCGCGGCGAAGACGCCAAGCAGACGTGGCACCCGTACCTCACCGGTGTCCATGTGTACCCGCACCTCAGCGAATTGCGCTCCGAAGGCATACATCGCGAACTGCTTCGCGTTGGGATTCTCCCCGCTTGTCGCTGTCACTTCGAGTCCCCTTTTAGGAAGAACTCCCTGGACTTCCTGAAACTGCTCACGAAACTTGCGCGCCGCTTCGACAATCGCTGTTCCCCACGATGCCGTTCCCCACGAACCAGCAGCAAAAGCTGCTTGAGGCAGCGAGGAATCCCCGATTTCCAGATGAACGGACTCGACGGGAACCTCAAGAGCATCGGCAGCAATCTGTGTGAGGATGGTCCAGGCACCAGTTCCGATATCTGTCGCATCAATGAGGACGGTGTAGTGTCCATCAGGAGTGAGGCGGATCGTGGCGGTCGAGGGCATGTACAACGTGGGATAGACGGATGCGGCGACACCAGTTCCAATCTGCCAGCGACCCTCTCGACGAGTACCTGGTTTGGGACTCCGCGATTGCCAACCGAAACGTTGTGCACCCTCGCGTAAACACGTCACCAGTCCTCGGCTGCTAAAGGGCTGGCCTGTTTCAGGATCGACATCCGGTTCATTGCGGATACGTAGTTCGATAGGATCGATCTCACAGGCAATAGCCAGTTCATCCATCGCTGACTCTAACGCGAACATGCCTGGACACTCTCCTGGTGCTCGCATCCAGGCATTAACCGGAAGATCGAGTTTTGCGAGTCGATGCGTCGTCGAGCGGTTTGGCGCGGCATACATCATGCGTGTCGCCGTCGCCGTCTGTTCAGCAAATTCTTTGATTGTTGCGGTCTGCTCAATCACATCATGTGAGATAGCTGTTAAGCGTCCATCTTTCTCCGCTCCGAAGCGGAGATGCTGAATCGTGGGTGTACGATAACCCGCCACAGCGAATATGTGTTGTCGCGTCAGCGCGAACTTCACCGGTCGTCTCACGATCTGTGCAGCCATTACCGTTAGAATGACATGTGAGTGGGCAGTGCCCTTTGAGCCAAAACCGCCGCCAACGTAGGGAGCAATCACCCGTACCTGCTCAGGTTGAAGTCCGAAGACCTGCGCCACCTGCGTCCGTATTGCATGCGACCCCTGATTCGAGTCGTACAGAGTCACCCCCTCATCATTCCACTGTGCTACGGTTGCATGAGGTTCCATCGGATTGTTGTGATAGGCAGGAGTGGTATACGTCTGATCGAGGACGATGGGTGCCGAGGCGAGGGCAGCATCCACGTCACCACTCTGCGTATCTGCTTCACTATTCCCATTCAGTTTGTCAGGTTTGTAGAGATCATCGCGGTTCACACTTAGAACAACATCATGAGGGTGCTCGGCATAGGTCACTACGACCACTTCTGCCGCTTGGCGTGCACTTTCAAGGGTTTCCGCGACGACGAAGGCGATGAACTGCCCACGATAGGCAACCGTATCCGATTGCAACACATAAAGTTCAGCGTCGCTCTGTGGCTGAAGCCGAGGTGCATTCTCATGTGTGAGGATCGTGAGAACTCCTTCGATGGCCTGGGCTGCACGAGTATCAATCGACGCGATGCGCCCTTTCGCAATCGTACTCTGCACTGGAAAGCCGTAGGCAACCTCTTCGGGCGAGTGCTCGAAAGCATAGGGTGCTGTTCCGGTGACTTTCTTCGGTCCATCAAGGCGGCTAAGCGGTTGCCCGACGACTCGTTCGCGTAGTGTCTGTACCATCTAGTTTCCCTCCTGTGTGAGATCAAGCAGTGTGCGGACAAGCAGATTGCGTGCAAGAGGCACCTTAAAGGCGTTCTCCGGTAAAGGGTGTGCCTCCGCAAGTTCGGCATCAGCGGCTTGACGAAAGATATCTTCGGTTGCTTGTGTACCACGCAGCATCGCTTCCGCTTTTCTTGCTCGCCAAGGCATATGAGCGACGCCGCCAAAAGCCAGACGCACATCACGGATGACGCCATTCACCACATCAATCGCCGCCGCAATCGAGACGAGCGCGAAGGCATAGGAGGCACGGTCACGTACTTTGCGATAGTGCGAATGGACGGCAAATGGCAGAGCAGGGAGTTCGAGTGACGTGATGAGTTCGCCATGCTCAAGCACATTGTCCCGTTGCGGCTCGTCGCCCGGCAGACGAAAGAAGTCTGTTAACGGAAGGGTTCGTTCGCCGTTAGGTCCGAGTAGATGGACTGTCGCGTCGAGGGCAATCATTGCTACTGCCATGTCTGAGGGATGCGTGGCAATACAGGCATCTGAGGCTCCCAGAATCGCCAACTCCCGATGATACCCCTCTCGCGCTGGACAGCCGCTGCCTGGATTGCGCTTATTGCAGGGTTTGGAGACATCCTGAAAGTACACACAGCGCGTGCGTTGCAACACATTGCCACCTGCGGTCGCCATATTGCGAAGTTGACCGGATGCGCCTGCCAGCAATGCTTGTGAAAGGACAGGATAGCGCGAACGAAGAAGTCGATTGGCCGCAAGATCACTATTGCGAACCGCGGTACCAATGCGAACACTTCCGTCAGCACGTTCTTCGACTGTGTTAAATGGAAGGTGCGAGACATCAATGAGAACTTCTGGTTGTGCCACGCCCAATTTCATGAGATCGACGAGGTTGGTGCCACCACCAAGAAAGGCTCCTGCTGGTTCCTGGCTTAAGAGGGCGACAGCAGTAGAGGCATCAGTGGCGCGTTCATAGCGAAACGGTTTCATGCGTGGTGGACCTCCTCGATAGCGGACACGATATTTGGGTAGGCGGCGCAACGACACAAATTGCCGCTCATGCGTTCGCGTATCTCATCACCACTGAGCGTCACCTGCTCCGCGTTGACATCAGGGCTGACGGCACTGGGCCATCCTGCCTCGACCTCATGTAGCATGCCGACAGCAGAGCAGATTTGGCCTGGCGTACAGTACCCGCATTGGAAGGCATCATGGTCGATGAAGGCTTGCTGAAGTGGGTGAAGAGTATCGCCATCGGCAAATCCTTCAATCGTCACGATCTCGACATCTTGCTGTGCCACTGCAAATGTAAGACAGCTATTGGCACGCCGACCATTCAGCAGAACAGTACAGGCACCACATTGTCCATGATCGCATCCCTTTTTCGCACCTGTTAATCCCAGATGTTCACGGAAGACATCGAGGAGGGTTGTACGGGTATCAATGGAAAGGTCGTATTTCGTTCCATTCACGTGCAGAGTGATGGGAAGATCCATTAAAATAGTACTCCTTTAATTATTTCTCACTGTCTCACAACCATATTCGTTCACAGAATATGCCCAGCCTCAAGCAAGCATAGACCTGTCAAGAGGTCAGAAACACCACATTCTACCACAAGTATATCCATCGCGTTGTCCTTCTCAATCACTGTTGGCGTGTTTTGAGGTGCGTCTCGAACCAATCCAGGGTCAGCTTCCACTGTAAATAGCGGTGGAGTGGACTGGCAGTGCCAGCAATCGCATGGCTGGCGTTGGGAAAGCGGATTAGCTCCACCGTCTGCTGGCGAGCGCAGAGCGCGGAGAAGAGCTGTTCGCCCTGCTCAATGGGGCAGCGATAGTCGTTCTCGGATTGGAGCAGGAGCAGAGGCGTTGAGATGTCCCCTACATATGTCATCGGCGAGTGAGCGCGATACCACTGCCAAATCTCTTCGCTTTCCCAAAATCGCCCGAATTGTACACCGAGCCAGAGTACTCCCAGGTCGCTTGTACCGCACATGCTCACCATATTTGAGACGCCATTCACCGACACGCCAGCAGCAAAGCGGTCGATATGTCCCAGTGCCCAATTGGTCATAAAGCCACCGTATGAGATGCCTGTGATGCCCACTCTCTGAGAATCAGCCTCGCCCGTTGCCAGCACCGCATCCACGCCCGCCATCAGGTCAAGGAAATCTTTCTCGCCCCAGTCTGCTGCTTGTGTGAAGGCTAGAGAATAGCCCTTGCTCCCGCGTGGATTGATGTAGAGCGAGGCGTAGCCAGCACTCGTGAGAGCCTGAGCCTGAAAGTAGAAACTATAGCCCCATGCGCTATACGGTCCTCCATGAACGTGAAGGATGAGCGGATAGGGATGCTCCGTCTGTAGAGGGCTTACCAGCCAGCCTTCGATCTTCCAGCCATCGGGACCCGTAAAACTGATGCGCCTCGTTGGTGCGATGCTCACCTCAGCAAGTAATGCTGAGTTAGTGGCAACTAGTGGCTGAAGTTCCCCCCCGCTCCACGGAACGGTGAATAGATCATAGGGTTGCGTTGGCGTTGCTGCCACACCCACGAACATCTGTTGAGTCGCCACGCTCTGTAATGCAACGATATCTGCAGCAGTGGACGAAACACGCCAGCAATCGCCTGTCTCGACAGTGAGCGCGAAGAGTGCGTTTGCCCCATGCTCGGCACTGACAAAGTATATCTTCTTTCCATCCGAAGACCAGAGAGGGGTTGTGCCTGTGCTGAAGAGATAGTCGGGCTGCACCGCCGCTATCGTGCGATCCAGATGAGCCATGAGATCGCGCTGGTCGCCGCCTGTATGCGACACCAGCCAGAGGTGCACGTCTTCGTAGTCGCTCCGAGCATTCAATGGGCGTTCCGCGAAGAAGGTAAGAGCTTCTCCGTTGGGTGACCAGGATGGGGAGGCTACGCTGAGGCTGCTATCAGTCAAGCATTGCAACTCGCCACTCTCAACCTTGACTGTCCAGATATCGCTCGCCAAACTCGCATCGGCATTGGCAGAGCGATTCGCCACAAACGCGATCAGTCCACCTTCGGGTGACCAAGCCGCCTGAGCAGCGTCAAAATTGCCCTGCGTGAGTTGACGCGGCTCGGCTTGCACATTGTCCAGGGTGAGCAGAAAGAGGTGTGTACGACGCTCAATATAGCCACGCGCGTCGAAACGTGTAAGCAGTGTAGTCTGGCGTCGCAAACGCACGGCGTTCGTATCAGCATCGCTATGCGTCTGAAACCACTCTGTCTCTTGCGCGACCTTTTGCCGATCCGTGTCCAGTGTTGACGTGTAGCACAGGTGCTTGCCATCGGGCGACCAGAGCGGAGAAGTCGCGCCATCAGCGATGCTGGTTAGGCGTCGCGCCTCTCCACCAGTTACCTCGATAAGAAAGAGTTGCGGCTTCCCTTCGTGGCGTGTCGAGACAAAAGCAAGGTGTGTGCCATCGGGCGACCAACGTGGCTGCATATCCTGGCTTTCTCCACTCGTTAACTGGCGGCACTGACCATTCTCCAATGAAGCCAACCAGATCGCTGAATAGGCCTGATTCTTGTCCTCGTCATAGTTGCCCACCACATAGGCAACCTGCGTCCCGTCTGGCGAAGGCTGGGGATCAGCCACCGTCTTGAGTCGCCAGAAATCCTCCAAAGTCAGTGAGCGTTTTTCTTCAAACATCATCTTCTCCTGTACGAAAAATTTCTAGTCGCTCGTCGCCTCAACAACCGATGGAGCAGCAGCTTCCGCTGTGTTCTCTTTCGCTCGAATGAAGATCAAGAAACCAATTCCGCCTCCCAGCGCAATTAGAACTCCGGCGATGGCAAAGATGATGGTCAGAATGCCGGATGGATTCTTTGCGAAAGGGCTGAGGGGATTTTGCAGTGGATTGTAGTAATCGACAATTCTGGCGATACCAAACGCTGCAATCAAGGATGACAGAGCTGTGATCGAAGACACTGCCGCAGACACACGTCCTACTAACGATTGTGGAGAGGCTTTGACAATCAATGCGTTATAGCCCACCAGGAAGATGCCCTGGAAGACACCAACCAAAGTAAAGATTGCGACTCCCACAATCAGAACGCTTTGAAACGCAAAAAGAATCAGGATCAGGCCGAGGAAGATTACGCTCACCATTGTCATCGTCTTGACAGGCATAAAGCGTGCAAGCATACCAGCAAGCAGTGCTCCGAGAAGCGAGCCAATGCTCACTGCTGCAGGAAGAACGTTTAACAGACTAGCATCCTTGACTGGATCGCCATGCAGGTTGAGCACGAAGAAGCCACCATACAGACCGTTCACTGCCCCCGCCCCAATTTGAACCACGACCAACATGATAATCAGGCCGAGAATAAGGGACGTTGTAAAGCTGAAACGCGTGCCAATGCTCAGGTCTTTGAGAACGCCACTGAGACCAGAGCCAATGTCGGTTTGCTTCTTAGACGTCGTCTTTGAGTAGGCTTGCGGGTGTAACGCCTCTCGTGGAACACGCATGAAGAGAATAAAGAGAGCCGAGACCAGAAAGGAGAGTGCATTGAAGCCAATGGCAAACAACGGACCGGTGCTGAGAAAGAAGACACCGGAGAGGAGCGCACCAAGTGCTGTTCCCAGCGCAATCAGTGTCTGGAAAAAGGAGATGAGCTGCGGCGCACGTCTCCTGGAAACAATGACCTGTACTGCTCCAAGCTCAGCAGATTGGAAGAAGCCTTGAGCAACGACTAACAGAAAGAATGTCACGTAGAGCGTAGGCAGGAAGAGATTTCTCGGTCCGTAGTACGCAGCCAAGGGCAACAGGGCGAGAACGATTTGCACGAGGTTAGATACAAGCATCACCGTCTTGCGATTCCAGCGATCCACGAAGACGCCCGCGAAGGGAAGAATAAGAAACTGCGAGAGATATTGTGCGCCAAGAATGATCGTAGTGACTGATGCAAGCGTTAAGGCTGCGCTTGCTTTCGCCGCAAGCGTTGCCGCTGACGCGGTTAGATATGTCAGCAGCCAGACTTGCACGGTTAAAAGATAGAAACCATCGCCGATAAGCGAGATGCTCTGCCCGATGAGCAAGAGGATGGAGTTGCGGTTCATGAACTCGCCCCTCCCCTCTAAGACTTCATAGCCGTTAGCCGTGGGAACAGCTATGCCTCTTGTAGGAACGGCTACACTATTTGTGAGAAGAAGATCAGGTTCCTGTTGCATACTACACCTCTTTTTCTGCTATACGCATGAAAACCTGCGCTTTCACCGTCGGCTCTAACTTGACGGCAAGGCTCTCAATGTCTCCTTTCTCGGATGTGGCAAATGACATTCTGGTTTTGAAGTCAAAGCGTTCAAAGTTCAACTCGAAGATGTCGTAGTGAACGTGAGTCAGGGACGAGGGAATATCGTTATAGGTCCACTGCAAGCGGTCTTCGACCCGATTGATGGTCACAATGCCATAACCGAGATTCTCGTATCGCCCACAATAATCGTCAAGTGGGTGCGAGGGGTGAGTATTGGGAATCGCGGATTCGGCTTGCTGCATCTCCGCGAGTTGCTGTTCCGCCTTGGCTTTGAGGTCAGCGAATTCTTTCTGCAAACGTTCGTTCCAATCCGCCTTTTCCGCGCCGAGCAAGCGATCACAGGCGGAAAAGGCGATAATATAGGGCGCAAGAGTACTGCCGCGATTGGTGAAGACAGCTACCGCGATGTGATCATCAGGCAACAGAACGACCTCAGCCATAAAACCATTAATGGAGCCACCATGCTCAACCATACGATGACCGCGATACGAGCTAATGCTCCAGCCCAGTCCGTAGCAGGAGTTGACCACCTCTGGATGCTTACCCATTGGAACACTCTCACCCGCTGGGACGACGACCTGGGGAGTATGGGTTTGCGTCAGGTACTCGGCTCCCAGCAGTTGTGTCTCCCCATGTTTGCCCTCATTTAATTGGAAGCGGAGCCAGTGTTCTATATCTTCCAGATTGGTGCTGATACTGCCTGCTGGACCCATCGCCTGGAATGCGCTGTAGAAAGGGACTTCCTCAATCTCACCCTTTCTCTCCTCATAAGGGAGCGCGTAATCGTCAGTTTTTTGTGATGCCTCGACATCTGTATTACTAGTGTTCATGCCCAGTGGCTTGAAGATGCGTGTGGCAACACATTCTTCCCAGGTCTGACCGGTCACAACCTCAATCAAATAACCCGCCGTTGCATACATCAGATTGTTATACTGATAGCGTGCGCGAAAATCAACATTGGGTTGGAGATAGGCTAAACGTTCGACCATCTCTTTGCGTGTCATGCTCGACCCATACCACATAAATTCGTGGCGTGATAGTCCACTGCGATGGCACAAGAGATCGCGTACCGTGATACGCTCAGTTGCGAACTGGTCGTACACCTTGAAAGTGGGCAGATAGTCCCGAATCGGCTTGTCCCACTCTAGTTTGCCCTCTTCCACCAGCATTGCGACTGCCGCAGTGGTAAATGCCTTGCTGGATGAGCCAATGGGGAAAAGTGTGCGTGGAGTCACGTTTAGGTTCTCGCTCTTGTTGCGTTTGCCAAAGCCCCGAGCGAGAAGCACGTCGCCATCTTTGATGAGAATGACGGCAGCCCCTGGCACCTTGCCATCTTGCAGCACGGTAGACACATCGTCCTCAAAGCCAGCAAGCTGAGTAGCATGAGTTGCGGTTTCTGTTTGCGAATTCATAGCTCTTCCTTTTCTGCTGATTGTTCGTTGCTCTCGAAGCGAGCGAAAACGGTTCGTGCTTCTGAGTGTACCAAACAAATCCTATAAGAACATCTACCGAAAGGTAGATGTGGGGATAACTTTATAGATGAAAGCAGAGGAGGAAAAATCCTCCTCCGACAATTGAAGCCATGAGAGAAGGAACAGTGAAGCGGTGAGTCAGCTAGGACTGGCTATTCAGCAACGATGCCTCATCAGAAGATGAGAATGTTCGCTGATACCCTAGACGACCTCGTGTCACGAGAATCAGCAACAGCGGGACTACTCCAAGGGCAAGCAGTTGAGCCAAACTCGTATTCTGTTGTATCCACTGTACCTGAAAGATGTTGAGCACAACTATTACCGTGCCGAAGGCGTCAATACTTGCATGCAGCAGGATCGTCATAAACAGACTTCCTCGCGTATGATTGAACATCCAGGTGATCATGATAGCGGTGCCTATCGCTTTTAGAAGGAAGCCACCAACATCAAGCCAATTCACACTCCCGCCTGCCCATGATGTGAGGAACAGGGGTAGATGCCAGCACCCCCACAATATTCCAAGAATGAGCGTTCCTACTAAAGCACCATAGCGTGTTTGTAGACGAGGCAGCGCAAAGCCACGCCAGCCAGGTTCCTCTCCCAGTGCGCTCGTAAAGATTTCCAGAAGCAGCCACAGCGGATACACCAGGAAGATTTGAGGAAAGGGGGAATGCAAAACCGCTAGAGATCCCGGCAGGACGAAGTACCCTAGAAAGAGAAACACAGGGATACCAACGAGGGCAAACAGGTACCATTGCCAGCCCACCCGCCACAAGACGATGCGGCGGAGTAAGTTCTGCACTCCTGTCTTACCATCAGTCGCTGCTGTCATAAGAAACCCTGACAAGAGTGGCCCAAGGTATAATCCGGGAATAGCAGCGAACTCAGACAAGTTCACAGGCAAAACACCGAGTCCATTCCGAGAAAGCACATAGGGCAACCATGCCACCCAACTGAATCCATACGCCAGCAAAAAGTAGCAGACCAGCGGGTGATGCCGCAGAAACTGCCGTAGTTTTCCTGGCGACGAGCTAACAGAGCGAGTAGACGACGAAAGACTCATAAGAATACTCCTTGTTTTTCAAAAGCAAGAGTGAGAGTTCTCTATTTCAGAGGACTTACCACCACTATCAAATTTCTTCATAGGCTCTGCGACGAAACACGGCGAGAACTACAATCAGGGGCGTCCCGCTCTCACGAAGCAGACGAATACTTCTGCAATGGGAAACTGCCCATACGAGAAGTATTTCTTAGCAGTGTACTCCAAACATCCTGCGAGAACCTCTACCGAAGGGTGAATGTGGGGATAACCTTTTGAGGGAGAAAACCAGTTTTATCTTTCGAGCAGACCAAGTGAGCGAGCACGAGTGATGGCCTGAACGCGGTTGGTGACTCCAAGTTTCTGATAGATCATATTGATATGGGCTTTGACTGTCCCGATGACCACAACGAGTTCGTCGGCAATCTCGCGGTTCTTGCGTCCAAGAGCGATGAAGCGCAGGACTTCTCGTTCGCGCAAGCTCAAGGGATCAAAGAGTGGCTTAGACTCAGCGCGTGAGGTTGTAAGAAAGAAGGTGTCAGGCTGCGTGAAGGCTTTGAGCAGCGTGCCGAGATAGGCGACATTCGTTGCGTGTCCGCTAGCTTTCTGCATACGCTGCTGCTCAAGGAGATGACGCAAGAGCCTCGCGAGCGGATCGCCTTCAGCCACGAACAGACGAATATATCTTCCTGACTCGGCGAGAGTGATGGCACGTTGAAGCTTGTACAATGCATCCTCGTGATTCTCTTGAAGTTGGAATGCCAGAGCTTGCAAGATCAGAATCTCTACCAGTGTTCTGACCCTGGCTGCTTGCTCGGCAGTGACGTACCAGGCTTCTAAGAGTTCGAGCGCACGCGAACCAGCTTCTGGCTCAACGCCAGTCTGACCTGCCGCGATCAGCACACGCGCTTGCGTCAAGTCGATCAGTTCGCTGTGTTTGTCGCCGTAAGCTACGTCGCGCTGGTTCTGTTCGCGCATCCAGAACAATGCCTCTTCCAGACGGTCTTGTGTCAAGGCAAACTGTGCGTGGATGGGCGCGAAGGCATTGGTACGCTCAACATAGCTCACATGCTGACTGAGAGATTCCAGTTGTTGCCACCAGGATTGTGCGGCGGCACCATTCCCTTGCGCGTGCTCTACCAAGGCAAGCAACCATCCACTCTGGAACACGATGGAGATGTTCTGTATATATTTGCCCATCGTCCATGCTTGTAGTAGATGATGCTTGGCCTCAGCGAGATTATTCCATTCCCAGAGTAGACAGCCCAATCCAACATGAGCTGTGCCTGCCACAAAGAGCGAGGAGACACTTTGTTCGGTCTCTAGCGCGAGAACGTGACGACAGAGTTTCGCGGCCTGGAAGGGATAACCCTGCATTATGTACAGCTCTGCCTGTGCGATCATAACATAGGGCAAGAGGAGGACGTGCCCGGCCTCCTGAATGTTGTTGTTCGCCTCAGCGAGTGCTCTCGCGGCTGCGTTCGCATCGATACTACGCATGTACGCAAGACCCAGAAGCATCAAAATCAGTCCGCGCAGATAGTGACTCTCGATGGGAAGATGTTGAAGAGCCTGTTGACAGGAGGCAATCGCCGAGGAGAAGTCGTCGAGCGAAATGGTATAGATCGAACGGAGCGCGATAATCTCGCTCTGAAGCGCGACAACCATTGACGAGGGTAGTGTTTCCTCACGTCGATGAAGTGCCTGTTCCGCCGCCTCAACCCACAGGATGAACGTTGTGGGGTGTGAGGTGATAAACTCTTGCCAGACCCGACTGATGCAGAGGCGAGGACTAGAGCGAACGATCTGCTCAGGAAGCGCGTCGAGCCAATTCTGCAAGAGAGTAAGTTTCCCTTCGCTGATCAAGGTTGGGGCAACTCCTTCGATCAGAGTAGCTGCACGGAAGTAATCCTGCATTAGTAAGGCGTGTTCGATGGCCTCGGCAAGCAAACCATGCGCCTCGTACCATTGACTCGCTCGTAAGTGCAACGTAGTAACGAGTTCCGGCTGTGTGCATAACAAGTGCTGTTGGAGTGCGCTGGCAAAGAGCGGATGGTAGCGATACCACCCCTCCTTCTCAATCACAGGAGAGAGAAACACATCAGCACATGCTAACTCTTTGAGCATGTGCCGAGACTTTTTCTGATCAGTTACAGCCTCACACAACGAACTATTACAGCGTTCAAGTAGGGCGGTAGAGAGCAAAAAGGTTTGCACGTCTTGCGGCAAACCCGACAGTATCTCTTCAAGAAAATAGTTCTGGATGTGCCGATTCGTACCAGTACAAGCAGCGAGAAAATGAGCAACGTTCGTCTGTCCCTGCATAGCACTTCTCGCCAAGTACAGGCCCGCGACCCAGCCCTCAATACACTCATCTAACTCGTCCAACTCATCTGGTTCGGGTTTCAAATGCAACACGTTAGTAAGTACCTTCTCCAACTCCTCGCGGGTCAAACGCAACGCATCAGTCCTTAATTCCGTCATTTGTCCAGATGCACGCAGACGCGCAAGCCGGAAGGGCGGCTCATTGCGACTGGCTATGATCAGACGGATATGGAGAGGAAGGTGTTCGAGCAACAGCGTCAGTGCGTGGTGAATGATGGAATTCTCGATCAGATGGTAGTTATCAAGAACAATCGTCATGTCCATCTGGAGAGAGGCGAGTTCATTGAGCAACCGCACGATACTGCTGGTAAGCGATGCAGGTGATGAAGAGCGGAAATCGGCGAGAATATCACTCCCCAAACTTGGCTGTACCTGCTGAAGCGACCCTATCAGATAGCTTAGAAAGCAGAGTGGATTATTCTGCTCGTTATCGAGAGAGAGCCAGGCGACACAGTGTTTCTGGCGTTGAACCCATTGAGCCAGCAGCGTTGTTTTGCCAAAACCAGCCGAAGCCGAGAGCAGAGTCAGTTTGCGCTCAAGACCATCGTTCAGCGCGGACAGAAGGTCTTCGCGCACGATAAGAGGATGCGGGAAACGCGGCGCATGGAGTTGGGAGGTGAGCAATGGTCTCAGAACGGCCTCATCCTGCAATGACTGTCTGATTTCGCGTATCCGAGGCACCTGATCCGAACGTAATCTCACCATACCAGCCAAACTCTCTAAATGGGTGATGGTCAGACCTGATGTCCGTCCAGCATATTGTTTAATCCTATGTTTGCCCTGGCGTACATACGCATACCAGTAGCCTTCGCTCCCATGTGCTCGTGTCTCTTTAAGCAGGTTCAGGCGACCGTGCCTGCCTTGGAAGGAAAAGGAGGTGCGGTTCGCCAACCAGTCAAACCACGCCGAATCATTCTCCTGCCAGTGGAGAGCGTTCTTCTGTTGTTCTTCACTGGCGACGTACACTTCTCGTTCCGCAGACCAGACGAGAGAGTGTCGAGCAGGCTTTGGCATACTATTTTTCCCTGGATATTCTTCTGTTCCCCAAGAAGGTACTCGAACGCCTTTTGTTCCCCAAGAAGATGTTGTAAGCCACGTCCAGAAAAGGGATGTGTAGGTGTTCCCCAACAGGAGATCAACAATGTTCTAACTCAATCAGATAGCAGTAGTATACCTTAGCAACGCTCATTTTATCAAGCTAGATGTCACTGCCTACACGCGGGGTCGAAAAGAATGCTTGTCGCGCGTTTCCGAGACGTGATTGTAGATAAGTACATATGCTTCCTCCTGCTTTGGTGGAATCTTGGTAGACACAAATCATCCGTTTGTCTAGGTTGTTACGGAGTACCTGCCCGATAAGCTCTTCACTGTGCCCATCACCATAGCCTAGGGCTGTATCAATAAAGTTCACACCTAGATCGATGGCTTTTTCAAGAGCCTGAAGCGATTCCTGATTTTGTGTACTCACCCACCCAGATTGACCAATTTCTCATTGCCCGCCGAGTCCCGATCTTCCCTCAGCCCTTCGTGGAAAATCAGCAATCCTCGTCATGGCCTGTTACAATGGAGAAACCGAAAAAGGAGAAGCCTTGCTCTCCCCGATACGTACACTGGGGCATCGCTCCTCGACACCTTTGCCCTGATCCCTCCAGCGAGTGCGGCATCTGTTCGCTTTTCTCCTTCTCTCAACGTTACTTCATACTATAGTCTTAATATATTGGCAGTTATGATGGACGAGTGCCATAATACTCAGCATTGGATTCACACCAGAAGCAGCAGGAAAAAGGCTGCCGTCACAGACAAAAAGTCCTTTGACACCATGTACTTCACCATGTTCGTCCGTGACTGATGTTTTAGGGTCTACTCCCATACGACACGTACCCATCTGGTGCGCGGAAAACATCATCATGCGATTGGGTCCTATGCCGTACTGTTCTAAGCGAGCATCGAAATCGCTCAGGTCGCGCATACTCACGGTGCCATCAGCGAAACGATCAACGCGGTTCTTCTTGTTTTGTAGCGACAATACTGCTTGAGCACCAGCCGCGAAGTGTACACGTGCCGAGGTGCGTAGCCCATGCAGCAGATGCTGACGGTCATAGGCCGAGGTTGTGTAGTCCACCACTGGCTCACCGTCGCGGTCCGTTGTCACCGTGCCCTCGCCCTTGTCACGTGTCAGCACGATAATTGTGGCGAGATTTGGCGCATCAAGCATCGACTCGCGGTACTCACGCGCTCCATACCACGGCGTTGTTAAGCCGATCAAGCCGGGATGAGCAGGGGCAGCCTCTAGTTTGTAGCCGTAATTCTCGTGTAGGTGCGAAAACTCATCATTATAGGCTGATTGCATCACGCCCTTCCACGGATAGACTCTTTGAGGATAGATGCCTGAAACCGTCGAGACTGGATGCAATTTCAGATGCTTGCCAATATGCTTGTTCTCCACCTCTGACCGCAACAGGACAGCAGGCGAATGAATAGTGCCAGCCGCAAGCACAACAACTTTGGCACGAACCGTCACCTTGTATGTCTTGCCGCTTTCGACATCGAGCGCAGTTGCCTCGACACCAACCGCTTTGCCATCCTCGATGAGCACTTTATCTACGCTACAACGCACAACAATCCTTGCCCCATTGTCATAGGCGTCTTGGAGGTACGTCTTCATCGTTGATTGTTTGCATGCATAACGACAGCCAAAACCACAGGCTCCACAACGTTGCTCACACCCGACCGCGTTACGTCGTATAACACCTGCGTGATAGCCAAGCGCGACACTGCCATCGAATAGCAACTGATTTTGTGTATTGTGCTGGCTATTCTCAGTGTTGACCTGCATGCGCTGCTCTACTGCCGCGAAGCTGTCCTGCAAGGCTTGCCCTGTAAATTCAGGCAAGCCAGATATTCGTGCCCATTCCTCTAATACATCGTCCGGTGTGCGAAACGAGGTATTCCAATTCACAATTGTGCCACCACCAAGCGTGCTACCCGCGAGAATAAACATGCTCAGGTCCTTTGTCGAGAGCAGGCCGCGTTTAAGATACAATTCTGGTGTGGCTTGTGCCTCTTGATAGGTGAAATCAGCTTCGCTATTATACCCGCCCTTTTCCAGTACAACAACACGCTTGCCTGCCATCGCTAACTCGCCAGCGACTACGCCACCGCCAGCACCAGAGCCAATCACTACCACGTCGCATTCCAGCGTCGTATCTTGCGTAATTCCCAAAGGCTGAATTGTTTTGGGTGTCGTCGGTGGTGGCGTCGGTGTCTCGTAATCCAACACGTCCCAACTGGGATTCGTGCCTTGTGGATTAGGGACAGAGTAAAAAATAAATGTCGCCAGTCGCTTAAGTGCCTGATAGCCTTGGCGTAACTGTCCATTTGAACTATTTGCCATAGCCAGCAAATATTTTTCACGTTGTGGGGGTTGAAGATTGATAAATGGTTTGGGGTTCGCTATCAGCAGTAACCCACCAAGCGGGCTTATCATCAGTGCTAATAGTTGGCGAAACTCTGTCTGTGTTTCCGCATTCTCATGGGCCAACGTTTCCGCTAACAGCATTGGTACATGCAAGTCACCTGCGTTCCGTCGATAGTAGGCCGCAACCGCTTCGCTACTGTCTACAGGTGGTTCAAGCGTTGGTAGCAATGTATCGCACACAGCTTCAATAATGGTAAATTCGTCATGCGAGAGCCAGCCCGCGACACGACTCTGTGATGTCTGTGTGTTAGAGGATGTAGATGAGATGACAGCCATAGTGTATAAATCCCTTTCGGTGACGATGAAAAGGTTGGTTGGAAGATGTTTGTGTCTGTATGGAGTATAGCATAACAGAGATGTGTGATGGGGATGAAACTCCCGTACGGGTCTGCTTCAGCACACCCTGTTAGCGATTGACCATGTTAGAGGATATGATGAAACGTTTTATCAACCCTCGCCTGCATTGTGTGTTGCTACAGGGTGTGCTGAAGCAGACCCGTACAGGAGTTATATTACGCCTCAGCACCCTCAGCATGCCTCACATCTGCAAGGTGCGCTGTCTCGTTGAGATGTACCATAATCACACGTTCGGGTTGAAGCCAGAATTCAGTGATGGAGGCGTTGTCGTGGCGGAATTGCCAGCGACGACTGATATCCAGACTTAACATGTGACATACGAGCAGGCCAATGAAGCCGCCGTGTGTTGTCCAGACGACGGTTGCATCAGGGTATTGCGTATACCAACGTTCCACTGCACGAATGATACGTGCATGAACCTGTATCAGATTTTCGCCACCGCCAGGGATGCTGTAGTGCGTAGCATCGGCACGCCATTTGACTTGTGAATCGGCAAAAAGAGCGGAAATCTCTTCTGTATTATGACCTTCCCATTCACCCATGGCAATTTCGCGCAGGTCGGCATCGTCATGAACGGGTAACTCGTGTGGGCGTGCGATAGCTTGTGCCGTGGCTTGTGCGCGTTGCAGGTCAGAGGAAACAATTCGGTCAATTTTTTCGCGTGCAAGGTATGCTCCCACCAGTTTGGCCTGACGCTCGCCCAATGGACTGAGCGGAACGTCAGATTGACCTGTGATGCGATGCTGTATGTTATATAGCGTTTCACCATGACGTACTACAATGAGCCGCAAGAAACCTCCTCATCAGTAAGGTTTGAACCACTAGTGGTAACTACAGGTTCAGTATACACCTCTTTTTCTCTAAATACATGGTAGTAGTCTGTGAACGGCGCAAATCGCTCAAGATGCAACTCCGCAACCGAGGGATAGACGTTCGGATTATGTACCTCAAGTCTGTGTTCGCGTATGACCGCTCTCAGATGATTTTTGACGGTACGCGGTAGAAACTTCTCGAATAAGATGAACGCACCAAGACTATCAGCGATCATCTTTTTGATATGCGGGTCGTCTTTCTTGTCGTGAAAGTGCGGACTCTTCGATTGATACTGCTGTAGTGTTGCACTCTTTGGTTCGGTTTGCCAACGTGAAGCATGGTACAGCAAGTCAAGGAACTGAAAGGTTTCGACGGAATAGCCAGACGAAAAACGGATCGTCGTGGCTGTTTGCATCGTCATGCCTTGCTCGCCAGCGTTTGATGAGATGACGGGATAATCACGTATACCAAACCAGCCATCCAGTAACGTCGTAAACAGGGGCGAGACGACGCGCGTGCAGCGTCCAAGTAGTTTGACTTCCTGATTGGCGTTCCCTAAGGCTGGTTTAGAGGACCAGCAAATGCGAATGTTATGAAGATCAGGAACGAGATGCTTCTGTTGATGACACTCGTCCAAGACTACCGTGTCCTGTGCATAATCGCGTCCTGCGCGAGCCGCCATAAACAGTTTGCTCATTGCCATTGTGTATTCTAGCAACGCGCTCGGTACAAAGTTATCGGCGTCATAATAGATTATCCATTCAGCATAGCCTAGTTGCGCGGCATACATCGTCCCAATATACATGCCTTCGCCTTTGCCATTGACCACTCTGCCATCATCGCCCAATATCTGCGGTACACCGCAATCTTTAAGTAGTGTTGCAACAAACGCATCTTTCTGATGCACAAGGTACGTTTTTTTATGTTGTGCCAGCCGTTCTTTCAGGCCAAGCTCAATGGTGTGTCTCTCCTCTTCTGGACAGTTTGTAACGATAATGATGGGGCTGTTCACAGGAAGGTACCAAAGTACGCCAAGCAATGTCTCAAGGCTTTCGCTTTTGTGGGAAATGACAAAGGCGGTGTGAGACAAAAAGTAGTTCAAGTCGTTGAGTTCATTCACCTCTAAGAGGTGAGAGAAGCGCACTGTATCAATGTTCACGGAGTGATCCCCTTACAATAATGAGTGGAGTGAGCAAGAAGTCATAATGAGTCTACGGGTGTTCTTGGGACGGGTCTGCTGAATTGGAAAAGAGCAAAGCTGTACAATCACCAAGTTTTTTCTCGCTGTTCGCGCTATGAACAGGAGAGAATTCCACTGAGACAGCATATAGGGTTATGTTGGGGTAGTGCCTGATATTTACGGCGGCGTAAATATATTTGAAATGCAGTGAGTATACGTATATTAGCAACCTTTTTGTACAGGTTAATTTTACACATATAGTGTTTTATCTGCTGTTTCGTGCTAAGCTACGTCGTTTCTGACATTCTTACAACAAGCGTTACTATAAGTATAACGAACTTGCTTTCTCTCTGTCAAAGGGTCGCCAAGCGAATAGGACTTCTATCTCTAAAATTGTGCCTCGTGATTTGCATGACAGGTGCTCTGCCCCCAGGGCTTTCCAATTCTCCCAAAGGAGGTGAAAAAGAAGAGATTTTCTTGTAGA
>CAXUIS010000060.1:0-21716 GCA_964250915.1 uncultured Ktedonobacteraceae bacterium
GGGCAGCAATTCATTGCGCCCAAAGATGGGAGTAGTAGGGCAACGCGTCGGCAACGATTCTCTTCCCTAACGCAAACCCGTCCCAACCCATCTTTGGGCGCAATGAATTGCTGCCCCTACCGACCAATATCATCGTATTTTGTTGTCAAATTTGTCAGGTATTCTTTACACAGGTACAACTGGCTCCAAAGGAGTTCTGTTCTCCCCAGCACGGCTCGGTAGTTGCTGTGGCACGTTTGTTACAATGATATCTTTACGGAAGAGTAGCGACCACTTCAACTGAAATGCTGTCTGATTGTGCAAGATATACTCCCACCAGTGCGCAACTACGAACTCCGGTAATATGACGTTGACGGCGTAATCAGGGTACAGTTCGTGCATGGTGTCAATATAGTTTAACAATGGACGTTCGAGTGACCGATAGGGCGACTCAATCACTACTAAATCTGTTTTTTCTTCGGGAGACAAATACTTTTTCCACTTCTCCCACTCATCATGTACCTTGTTCGCATCCTGTTGCTCAACGGCTACGTGTACCGCGACTACATAGCTTGAGATGGAACGGGCATAAGCAAGGCTTTGCCTTGATACCTTGTCTAGTCCTGCAACTGGCACAATGAATAAATGCTTCACTTGGTTAGGACGCGTTGGCACAACAGAGCCAACCTGTTGTGGTACAGATTTGTTGGCAGATTTATATGGTGAGATATCCGTTACGATAATCCCTGGACGATATAATAATGCAGCCTTCAAACGAATAGCAACACGGTTGCGCAGGAAGTACTCACTCCAATGATCAACCTCAACTTCAGGCAAGACAACGGTTAGCGTATCAGTAGGATGCGCCTTATGAGCAGTATCAATATATTCAAGAATTTGCCCCGAAATTGTGCGATGCTTCAGACTCACAACTTCTAATGGCGTTTGCTCATCCTCAGAAAGTTGCTGCTGCCAAGCCGACCATGAAGCTTGTAATGCATCTGCACTGCCTTTATGACCAGAAACATGTATTGCAACAACATTTGCCGATACAGAACGTGCATAAGATATGCTCTGTTTCACAACCGTATCCAAACCTGCGACAGGCACGATTAAACGATGGTGAATATCTCCTGGGCGGAGAGGAATATCAGATGTGCGCTCACGTTCAACACGTGTGTAGTGACGATGGATCAGTTCAAGCATAATAACTAAAACAGGGATGAGGATAACAACAATCCATGCCCCATCCAAAAACTTCGTGGAAGAGATGACAACGGCAACCAGCAAGGTTGTAATAGCACCAAGGCCGTTAATCACGATGCTACGTTGCCAGTTCTTATTGACTGTACGTAGTTTCCACCAGTGACGAACCATGCCACCTTGAGAAAGTGTAAACGACATAAACACGCCAACTGCATACAAGTTTAGCAACAACGTTACATCACCTTTAAAGGCAATCAAGAGCAGACTTGCAAGGATTGCAAGAAAGATAATACCGATTGAAAAAGCTAGACGATCACCTCTAAAAGCGAATTGGTGTGGCAAAAAGTTATCACGAGCTAGTAGCGAAGCCAAACGTGGGAAGTCAGAGTAACTTGTATTAGCAGCAAGTGTAAGAATAAGCAAAACAGCAATCTCGAAGACAGGAAACATGAAAGACAACGGACCTGTAAAGACTTGCTTTGCGATTTGTGCAATAACTGTTGGATTGCCTGAAGAGTACGCTTCGACACCATATGATGTGGCAAGGACGGTGATACCAATGAAAAGAGTGCCAAGAATAAGAGCCATCCATGTTAATGTTGTTGCCGCGTTCTTTGTCTCAGGTTTCTTAAAGGCTGGAATACCATTAGATATTGCCTCGACACCGGTCATAGCAGAACAACCAGCTGCAAATGAACGTAGAATAAGAAAAATTCCCAAACTTTCTGTTGCCGGAGCAGATGGGAAGTTCCCTATGAGATGATTATGCACAAAAAGAAAGCTTTTGATTACACCTACAATAATCAATAATAAAGCACTTCCGATGAAAATATACGTTGGAATAGCGAAGATAGAACCTGACTCGCGCACACCACGTAGATTAACAATGGTAATAAAAATGACGAGCACGACATCTATGGTTACGATAGTTGGTGTAGAGAGTCCGCTAGAAAAAAGTGAGGCAAGATTTTGTACACCAGAGGCTACACTCACTGAGACGGTAAGCACATAATCAATCAAGAGTGAGGCTGCCGCAATAAGCCCTGCCAATGTTCCCAAATTGTCTTTCGCAACAATGTAAGAACCTCCACCATTAGGATATGCAGGAATAGTTTGCCTGTAAGAAAGAGCAACAATAGCCAAGAGTAGCACAATAGCAATACAAATTGGAAGTGTTACCCACAAACTCCCTGAGCCTGCAAGAATAAGTGTGCCCAAGATTGCTTCTGTTGCATATGCTACTGATGAGATTGCATCTGAAGAAAGAACTGCTAACGCCTTTACTTTTGTCAAACGCTCATGTTCTTGTTGAGCCGTAGCGATAGGCGCGCCAATGAGAGTGCGCTTGATGTTGTAGCGGAAACGCCCAAAGCTACTTGTAGGAATCTGAGTTTCTGGGGTCGCCTCAAGAATACCTGAGTTGACACGCTTCAACGAGGAATGCGTTGCATACGTCCTCCGTACACGTTCATCGCCAAGCGTACTCCCTTTGAGTATTTCAGTACGTACAAGGTGTGCAGGGTCATTCTCGTCATCATTCTGTATTTCTGTAATGCCATTTGTACCTCTACTTGCCCAGTCTCTATCATTTATATCATTACTCTCTTTTGGTAGAGAGTCTTCTTGTTTCTGATCCATCGCTTCTGCATCCTTGTGGGTGGTTCATGTTCTATTTATGAACAATGTACCACACTATAATCTCAACACTCGTCTTTTGACAGTCTTTAAGCATTGGTACAGCACCTGTAGGAACCGATGTATCGCGTCCTTGTTGGCGGTCGATTGCTAGAAGGACGCGATACATCGGTTCCTACAGGTAACATATCCGCATTATCTTATCAAAAGCAAATACACGCTTTCAGTATAACACTACGCTGTAGTGTTATACGAAGCACAGTGTTACCTTCTCACAGGACATAATATGCTTCTATAAAGCGAGACATTTCTCAGCTAAAAAATAGCTCTAGGTATACTACTGCATAGAAACAAAAGATGCAAATTATTCGCTCTGCCTTTCTCTTTTTCTGTTAATTGGGACAATATGAATATCTATGCTATCACTCAGACGCAGAAGACGATTGACAACTGAACCGTACAGTATCTCCTCCCAGCGTTGTCGCGTTGGTTGCCCAACCACAATCTGTGTTACCTTGCGTCCTTGAGCAAGTGCCGCCAAGCCTCTTGCGATGTCTTCACTTTTAATACGAAGAACTTCCGCACCCAGGTCCTCAGCAAACAGAGCATGTTCATTGATTATTTGCAAGGCTTCCTCGCGTTTTTTCGCCGCGTTCGTTCCATATTTGAAGAAGCCTGTAATTCTACGCAGAAATGCTGAAAATCCTTCTAGCTCGATTGAGACTGCAATCAGTTCGGCATCCAAGCCTTGTGAAAGGCGTAGGGCATCTCGAATAGTTTGCTTGCTTTGTGGACGGGAATCGAATCCAACAAGTACACGCTCACTCGTTGTCCATGTATCTTTAATTTCGTGATTAGTCATGTACTGTCGAAGCTGCGATTCGGTTTTTTCGGCGGTGCGTCTCAGTGCAAGTTCACGGAGTGCGGTCAAGTTGCCTTCACGAAAAAAGTTGCTTAGGGCAGCATCAATGCGCTCTGGTGGATAAATATTTCCATGTTTCATACGTTGTTGCAACGCATGTGGAGCAATATCAATAAGTTCTACTTCGTCTGCATTATCCAGGATACGATCTGGAAGTGTCTCCCGTACTTGAATACCCGTAATGCTAGCAACACGATCATTCAGACTTTCCAGGTGTTGTACGTTCAACGTCGTGATTACGTCAATACCTGCATCCAGAATTTCCTCAACATCTTGATAGCGTTTCCTATGTTTAGAACCGGCGACATTAGTATGAGCAAGTTCGTCAACTAATACCACCTGTGGATGGCGCGCAAGAATAGCCGCAGTGTCCATCTCTTCTAGTGTGACGCCTTTGTACGCTATTTTTGCTCTCGAAATGATTTCCAGATCACCTATTTGCTCTACGGTGTGAGGTCGTTTATGCGTCTCGACAAAGCCAATCACTACGTCGGTGCCACGCTCTTTACGCCGATGCCCTTCTTGCAGCATAGTATACGTTTTTCCAGAACCCGCGACCGAGCCAAGATAAATGCGTAGACTACCGCGTTTGCCTTCTTCTTTGCTCTCAACAGGAGTAGACGAAGCAACCATATACAGGTCTTCGTCACGCAAAGCATACCGTTTCAGCAAAGCTTCTGGATCGGGACGACCATCCTGTGTTTTCTGTTGCTGTTCAGGAAGTAGATCACTCATAGGTTACTCCATTTACTAGTGTCGCAAGTTTTAGAGCACATGCTACAAATGCTCCCACTTATATGTATATAATAGCATGTATATCGCCCTTTTTCTAAATATTTTGTGTCCCCTATTCAGGGATATACTACGTACTACAAGAAGGGACACCACTACACGAACTTACTTTATGTAATAGAGGTTAAAACGTTATGGCTACAGGTTCTACAATGCAAGAGACTTCTCCTCCATCACAAGAGAATGAGAGTCAAGGCAAAAAGCAACAACTCGGACCACTTCTTTGTTGGGCTGTTGTCTTTGCAGATATTGGCACCTCAATCTATTATGTTCCGGGTATCCTCTATGGAACGGTCAACAAACTAGCGGGCTTTTTTGTTTTTTTAACAATGACCGTCTTTATTTTACTCACACTCAAATATGTAGAAGTGACTTATCGTTTTCCACAAGGTGGAGGTGTTGTCACTGTGTCGGCGCAGGCACTCAATAAGTGGTTTGGTGCACTGGGTGGAATGTTCATTCTTGTCGATTACTTTCTTACGGCTACTATCAGTTGTCTTTCAGGCATGCTATATCTCAGTGTAGTCATACCAGTACTTGGTCCTCAATCGGTTTTTTTAGGATTAGGGATAACAGTCTGGATTACACTTATCGTCCTTGTCTTGCTTGGTATACTCAACTGGATAGGCGTAAGCGAGAGTGCGAAAGTGAGCATGATAGGAGCAATTGTTGCTTTCGTGAGCGATGTTGCGATTCTTGTCACCGTCTTTACACATATATCCTTCTCAGACTTTCTAGCATTGTTCCCAAAGATGTTTTCAGGCAGACCTCTCACATTTGGTACACTTTTGATTGGCTTCGCAGGTTCGTTTCTAGCTTTTTCTGGATTGGAAAGCATCTCTCAACTTTCGCCCGAAATGAAGTTGCCCCGTAGAACAGTGAGTAAGTTAGCCCTATTTCTTGTGGTCTTAACCGTAGGGATTACCAGCCCATTGCTTACCATGCTCTCAACACTGATAGAACCACAAGCAGCCGCAGACCCAGTAAAGTCAGCTCAAATAATCTCTATTCTTGCTGGGCGCTGGGGTGGACAGTTCTTACAGACAGAAGTTGCAATTAGTGCGAGTGCCTTGCTCATTTTTGCGGGAAACACAGCAATTATTGGTTCATACCATGTCTTTCTAGCCCTTTCACATATGGAGTTTTTTCCTGAAATACTCACACGCCGCAACAAACTCCGTGATACTCCACACTACTCGATTATGCTTGCAGTGGGTATTCCTATCGTTGTCTTACTCCTTGTAAAAGGCGATATCAATGTCCTCGGCGATATGTATGCATTTGGTCTACTCGGTGCATTTACACTTACCTGCTTGAGCATGGATATAGTGCGCCATCGTACACGGAAAGCAGTAAAGAGAGGGCAAGAGGAGCTTGAGCAAAATGATGGGAATCCTACACGAGAGCAACAAACATCTGCGAAACATCCAAACGAAAGCAATGAAGACAAGATAGAAGATCGCGCGACAGAGGAAGCTACGCCTACCGCAGAGAAACCAGAACGTGGAGGCCGTTGGACTCGTTCGACGCTCAATTTCTATCTGGGAATTCTTACCACGTTGCTTGTTGCTATAGCATGGTCAACAAACTTGGTAAACAAGCCCTTAGCAACGGCATTCGGTGGGTCTGTTTCTGTCCTGGGTATGGGCATAGCCTATTTCAACTACTCACGTGCTAAGAAGAAGGGACGTGTGCCCGTGATAGCAACGCAACGTGAGCAGCCGCTTCCAGGTTCAGTACTCGCGGTACTCACATCTGGACCAGATCACAATAAGGCCGTTATCAACGCTGCTGTGAGCAACACAGAACATGCACCAATCACATTCCTTTACATTGGGAAAGACGCATCAGATCGAAAACCTGAGGTGTTTCGACTCACCTCACCACATCTTGAAGATGCACAAGCAAAAGAGGATTTCGGCACTGCTAACCATATGGCAGAAGAGGCAAAGATACCAAGTTTCTTCGTTTATCGGCACCAGGAGCCAAACGCGGTACAACACGTTTGGCAAGTTGTTCAGCCTTCCGATATGATTATCGCACCCGAAAGTGTGTCAAATCTTACAGGTATTGACTCGACACAACTACGCTATGAAGAGACTGACGCGGGTAAGGTCGCTCATTTATTGAAGCAATGGTAGTACCTCGTTAAATATCTACTTCGTCTGCATTGAAACGATAGCCCACACCTGACACGGTGATAATAAAACGGGGATGGGCCGGATCAGGTTCAATTTTGCGGCGTAGCTGACCAACATAAACATGGAGATAATGTGCTTCAGTACCATAACCAGTGCCCCATACCTGAGATAACAACATTTGACGTGTCATAATTTTACCGCTATTCTTAATGAGCGCGCTGAGAAGATCGTACTCTGTAGGAGTTAGCTTGACCTCATGACCTTGTACAGAGGCAAGACGCTGTGCAAGGTCAACTTTTAGTGGCCCTGCCGTAAATATTGTGCCTGTTGTCCCTTGTACTTGCGCGGCATGCCGCAAGGCGACGCGAACACGAGCAAGTACCTCATCAATACCAAAGGGCTTAGAAACATAATCATCCGCACCAAGGTCAAGAGCAAGCACTTTATCACGTTCAGCATCTTTAACCGAGAGGATGATAATAGGGAGATTAGAGAGCGCACGTACTCTTTTACACACTTCGAGACCACTCATCCCTGGCAAGCCCAAATCGAGAATCATCAAGTCAGGGTGATGAAGTGTGATCTCATCTAACGCCTCTTCACCACTTCCCACAACAGACACATCAAAACCGTGTGCGATGAGATTGCGCTGCAACGCACGCCTGATCTCCATTTCGTCATCAACAATTAAAATGTGAGCACTTCCTTTAGTCATACAACCAACTCCCTCGTCTTCACCAACGGCAATGTAAATTGAAAAATAGCTCCACCACCTTCACGATTTTCAGCCCAAATATGTCCTCCATGTGCTTCTATAAGTCCTCTACATACCGCCAGACCAAGTCCCGTTCCCATTGTTCCCCGTTGCTTTGCCCCAGAGACACGGTAAAACTTGTCAAAGATACGCTCTTTGTATTCTTCAGGAATGCCTTGTCCTCGATCTGCTACACTCACCAGTATTTCGCCGTTTTGTTCTACCGCGCTGATCTCTATCGGTGAACCGGAAGGAGTATAGCGCACAGCATTTTCGATGAGGTTTGTAAGCACCTGATCCATTTGCAAAAAATCTAATGCCGCAGGTGGTAAATTCTCTGGCAAATTGACACGTACATCGCGGTCCTTCAAGACAAACTGCATATGCTCTACTACATGATACACCAATTCATCTAGGGGATAGAGTTCCTTTTCTGCCTTAAGCGCACCACCTTCTATACGCGACATATCAAGAATGTTTCCTACTAAGCGGTTCAAACGGTCTGCCTCACGTTCTATCGTCACCGCGAAACTATGACGTGCCTCATCATCCCATGTCACGTCCTTCTCTTGTAAACTGTACGCGGCTGCTTTAATAGAGGAAAGCGGAGTGCGCAGATCATGAGACACAGACGAGAGGAGGGCTGCGCGAAGCGCGTCGGTTTGTTGTAATACTTCGATCTGTAAGCTCTCTTGCCGCAAACGTGCGCTCTCAATAATAGTAATAGCTTGATTTAGAAATGATTGGAAGAACGATGTTTGTAATAACCCATGTTCACGTTTAGCTCCTAGCATGCTACTCATGAAATGCTCAAAAGAGTCCACAATTGTATCACGGTGCTGTAATAACGCTTGGTTGACGGTGATCATCAGCTTTTGATCCGCCGAGATAGAAGGATCATTTTCTATGATAAGGCGTACAATACCGATAGTGTGTGTCCCTGTGGTAAGTGGAATGAGTCGAATATAGCGGCGCACCTCCTGTGCCTCCTCTGTACTTCGCACAACGACTTTTGACAGATACATAGATGACGTTTTAGGAACAAGTGCAACATCATAGAGATCGCGTGTCTGACCATTCTTCAACACCCACAAACGCATCGCGTCCTCATCGGAGGACGGGATAATAGTTTCTTCCTTTGAATGTACACATTTCAGTGTTATCGTTCCTCCTTCGCTATTTGGTAGTAAAACACAGCAATTACGTACTCCCGATGGTGCAAATACTTCTTGAATAGTGTTCGACACTATCTCCAATTGCGTCTGTACATCTCCTTCACTAGAGGTAGCACTCACTAATTGATAAAGAGCACGAGCCTCATCTTCCCTATGATTTGCATCTTGTACGCTTTGACGCAACCTCGAAGCAATGAGTCCAGTCACAACAGCAGTCGCCAGGAAAAAGAATAAGGCGAGCCATTCGGCTGGATCACTAATAGTGAAGGTAAATATTGGAGCAACAAGAAAAAAGTCGAAGACTAAAAACGAGAATATCGAGGCACAAAGTGCTGCGTATAAACCACGGTTGATAGCAAGCAACCAGACAATAAAAAGATAAAGCAACGAAATGTTGCGAATACCTGAAAGATGCAATAGCGCAATAAAGCCAGTAATAAGAAAAGCTCCTAATAGTGCAAGACCTGCATCAAAGAAATAGCGGAACACACGCTGTTCATTTCTGCGCTCTAAGAAAAGAAGCTGTTCTAATGAGTTCATACTTCACTCCACTTTTTTAAGAGTTTGCCTATAACCACAGCTGTATAAAAAATCATACCATACATGTAAAAATATGTATATAAGTGTGGCTTGACCTAAGTATACAACAGGTCTATACTCGGCATATGAGACAGAGACGTGTTTTTCTTTTACTGCTCTTTGTGCTAGCAGGTTTGGCATCATGTAGCTCAGGGCATCTTGGAAGCAACGAAATCGCATTCATACGCAATGGACATCTTTGGACGATTGACCCAAACGGCGCGAACGCATTCGAGTTGGTTGCCCAGGATACGCCTGTTGTTGGCTATAGCTGGTCGCCAACACACCAGATTCTTGTGTTTCGCACGCTTGACCCTTCTTTCACAAAAACATTCGTATCTCATCAGCTTGCAATTAATACAATCACAGGGCAAGTCGAAGATAGTCCAAGCACTCTCAATACCATTGGTATTGATGGTGGAAGTCCTATTCCAATCATGTTTTCAAATCCTAACGTGCAGTATAGCAACCCAGTATGGAATGCAACTGGAACGCGTCTTCTTTATCGGCAAGGACCTACAGCAACACAGATAGCCAGCAAGACCTTCTGGTGGGCATCGCAAAATGATCAGCCTGGAGGTATCGCGGCGAAGCTCTTGCCCAGTAGTGATGCAAGACTTTCGCCTTCATACATAGAGGCTTCGGCGATAGGAACAATGAAAAAGGGTATTTTTACTATATCGCTTACAGGCACAAACATCCGGTTTTTAGTTCCTGGCCCTCTGCAAGGTCATCCACTTCCTGCCGCACTTGAACGGGTATTATGGCAACCTCAACATGCACACCCTTCGTTACTCTATGCAAAACTTGCACCTTCTAAAGCAACACAACCCGCCACATCAAAAACTATAGAACCAGAAATACAACTCATGCTCCATACGTCGGACGGACAAGAAAAAGCAATAACAACATGTACATGCCTACAATTCGCGTGGTCTCCTGATGGTACTAAAGTGCTTTATAGTACAGGCACAAAAGATACTGTGTTTACTATCGCTACTCACACTTCGTTCGACATTCCAGTTGAGGCGAATAGCGTTCCTTATTGGTCGCCGGACAGCAAGTTTTTGTTGCTTGACGGCATACATACACTCCAACTTGTTCGGATAGCAGACCAGCAACAACGGATTCTTTTAAGCGATGGAATCCTTGGTAATGAAAGGACAACGATAGCAGGAGTAAACGCACTTCTCCAGCCTGCTCCGAACAGTTCATGGGCGGCTGATAGTAACCATTTTCTTTTTCTGACACACAACCGTCTCTTATGGCAAGGACAGATACTAAGCACGGGTAAAGGATTGTATACTGTAACAATTGATGCTCATGGTCAACCGCAAGGCATGCCAGTTGAAGTTGATACAGGAAACGATACACAGGCAGGCTGGACGAATCAGGACGAAAACACATCATTTTTGTATTAAGATAGGAGCTATTGAGATGGCAAAGGAAGATACTCAAGGGGTTACGACAGATGGCGAGAATTTTAACGAATACGATGATATGGAAATGCTAGAGATTTTGGAGAGCCTACGTGAGGATATGGAAGACATGGGCGTGACAACGCTCAGCGAAATCATACAGCGCATCGAAGAACTACATCAAAAATTGGATAAGAAATAACGAATACAGCAATTGTAGGAACGCAATGAATTGCGTTCCTACAATTGCTGTATTCGTTTGTCAAAATTCATTAAGTAACTTTATGCACCACCGAGGTAGGCTTGTCGTACAAGGTCGTTGGTCAACAGATTTTTTGCCGTATCCGTTAAAACAATTTTACCTGTTTGCAGTACGTAGCCACGGTCTGCAAGGCTCAACGCCATAGACGCATTTTGCTCTACCAGGAAAACAGTGACACCTTCATTACGAATTTGTAGAATGGTATCGAACACTGTCTGTACAAGAATTGGTGAAAGTCCCATTGAAGGCTCATCTAAACAAATCATATGAGGACGAGACATAAGCGCACGGCCCATGGCGAGCATCTGCTGCTCACCGCCCGACATGGTACCAGCGACCTGTTTCAAGCGTTCTTTGATACGAGGAAAGATTTGGCATACATGATCGAGGTCTTGCCGAATTTCTGCCCGGCTCTTCCGGCTAAAAGCACCCATCTCAAGATTTTCATAAACAGTCATACGGGGGAAGATACGACGTGCTTCAGGAACAAGGGCTAGACCTGATGTCACGATCTCACCAGTAAGTTTGTTCTGGATAAGGTTCCCCTCGAATTGTACAGTCCCACTTTTAGGATGAACGAGGCCGAAGATGGTTTTCATCGTCGTTGTCTTGCCAGCGGCATTCGCGCCGAGAAGACAGACAATTTCACCCTTATTGACCTCAAGCGAAACATCCTGTAAGACGTGACTCGGACCATAGTATGTGTTTACATCGTTTAATTGCAATACTGCTGTCATGCTAGAACCTCATTATAATGAATGTTCTCACGTTCTACACGCGAGGAACAAAGAGATATTTCTAATTATTCAGCGGCAGTCGGTTCATCTGCGGTAGAAGCCTTACCAAGATATGCAGCAATAACTTTCTCGTTGTTGCGCACCTCATCTGGCAACCCTTCAGCAATTTTACGCCCATAGTCAAGCACGGAGATATGGTCAGATAGGCCCATTGTCACAGCTAACTTATGTTCAATCAGCAAAACGCTCAGCCCTAACTCATCTCGAAGGCGTCGAATATATTTCACTGCGTCCAGCGTTTCGTTTTCGTTCATACCGGCCGTCGGCTCATCCAACAGCAATAACTTAGGTTTTGCGGCTAACGCGCGTGCAATTTCAACACGTCGCCGCTCAGCATAGGAAAGATTTATAACATATTCTTCTTGTCGCTCCACAAGAGAGGTTCCAAAGAAGCCAAGCAGTTCGATTGCTCGTTTACGCGCCTCTGCTTCCTCACTCACAACATTGGGTGGACGAAAGAGCGAGCCAAGCAGACCAGCCTTGAGTTGTGTGTGTTGTCCAACTAGCACGTTTTCTAGCACAGTCATATTATTAAACAAGCGAATGTTTTGAAAAGTTCTTGTAATACCACGTTTGACAATTTGATCTGGATGTAGCCCCATGATAGGTTTGTCTTCCAGCAATATCTCACCGGATGTTGGCCGATAGATGCCAGTGATGAGGTTAAAGACTGTAGTTTTGCCAGCACCATTTGGACCGATAACACTCACAATTTCGTTTTGGCGAACAACCAAGTTTACATCCTGTACCGCTGTCAGGCCACCAAACCGTTTTGTGACGTTACTCAGTTGAAGGATTGTATTGCTGGTGGCACCTGTAAATTCTGGCTCACCTACTCTACTTCCACCTTGAACACTCATGAAATTCCTCCTCGTTGGCTGTTAATCAACATGTATCTCGGACTCGAAACCGGGTGCTCCAGGTGGCACATCCAATGCATCAACATCAAGACTTTCAGATGCAGGAGTTTCTTTGTGGAGTTCACGTCGTCTCCTTGCACTGGGAATAAGTCCTTCCGGCCTAAAGATCATAACCACAACAAGAACTGTACCAAAGAGAAGGTTACGGATACTGCCAAAGGTGAAATTAGGGAAAATCACTTGCACAATATGCAAAACGTTTCCTGGGTCAGAGGCTAAGCTATCTAACTGAGCGAGGATGAGCAAATTGACAGAGTATACAGCGACGGCTCCCACGATCACACCGGGAATGCTTCCCAACCCGCCTATGACAACCATAGCAAGGTAGATAACCGAGTCAGAGTAACTGAAGCTATCAGGTGTTACGTTACCAAGCTTTGCGGCATGATACACACCAGCAATGCCAGAGAAAAAGGCACCAGCACCAAAGGCTAACAACTTTGTATTTGAAAGATTGATACCAGAAGAAGACGCCGCAATTTCGTCTTCACGGATAGCCACCCATGCACGCCCTAAGCGAGAATCACGTAAGCGGACGTTTGCAAAGATACACAATGCGATCAATGCAAGAATCAGATAGTAAAAAGGAATGGGCGTGAAGCTATTCCAATCAAAACCAAACAGTTTAGGCGGAAATACGCCCACAATACCATTGGGACCATTCGTAATTTTAGGCAGGTTTAGGAAGATGATCGGAACGATCTCGCCAAACCCAAGCGTTACAATCGCTAAATAGTCACCACGTAAACGTAGTGTAGGAGCACCAAGAACAACGCCCCATAAGGCGGCAATGAGTGCTCCAATAATCAACATCGGCCAGAAAAAGTAGGGCCAGATTGTAGGCTTCACCACAAGACCGATTACTTGTTCAAGTTGCGTTGAGCCTATAAGTCCCCACGTATATGAGCCAATAGCAAAAAAGGCAACATATCCAAGGTCTAGTAAGCCTGCAAAACCCACAACTATGTTGAGGCCAAGTGCAAGAATAATGTAGTAACCCAAATCACCATAGCCTGACAGACGACCACTCGAACCAAAGCCAAATAGAATAGGGTCAATAGCTGGGTAGAACAGAACAAAAACGGCAAGGAGTGTTAGATAAAAACGCTGTGCACCTTTACTACGTAACGGTAGGTCATTGGGAACTAAATCTTTTGCTTCCTCAGTGGCACGCACAGTTGAAAGTTGCGCTAATTGTTTTCGTCTGCTCACACGAGCGGCAGGACCCTTTACACCATTTCCATCTACACTTGCAATGCTATTTGTTTTGGGAGTGATGGTACTGCGTAGTGCGAAACGACCTGCTAACTGACCTAGAAAGTAGCCTGCAACAGGCAACAGTAGTGTACGAACTACGGCCACAATGAGAAGAATTGTGGGAAGTGAGCCAACAGCAAAAAAAATGATATCAGCAATCAACCAGACAACGGCAAGTGATGTTGCGAACCAGAAGCCTCCCAGTCTCGCACGAGATACTAGTAAAGATTGTTTTTCAGTATCAAGCACACTTAAATTTGCTAAGGGTGCTTGTGGTACATAGTTTCTTGCCCTACGTACGCGCCCTCTTATAAAGAAGTATATAGGCCAAATAACTGCACAAGCAGCCAAGCCAATAATGAGATTACCGAGGATAATAAAAAGGAGTAGAGGAACTAACACAAAGACAAGGATATCAATCCAGACCTCTAAGGCTCCACGATGCCCACTGTCAGCAGCAACAAGATAGCCAGCAAGAGCAATAATTGTTGCATAAAAGACGAGAATGAAAATAGCATCCTGAATTACTGTAGCAGTATCAAATGTTGAAGCCGCTGGAGAGAAAATACCAAGGAGCACGTTGTTTGCGATCTCTTCACCGCTCCATATAAATGTAAACACTGCAACAGGTACAAGCAACCCAACAATCCATTTTATGAGAAGGCTGCGTGTATCACCTGTAGGTACAAGTCTACGAGAATTTATTGCTAGTGCCACTGCTTACTACCTCATTTCTCAAGGTATAGAGATACTTATTCAAGCGAACACATTTTCTTTACACTTTTTCTGGCGTATTTTGACCAAACAAGCCAGAAGGACGAAAGACGAGAATTAAAATGAGAATACCAAAGATAACCGCTCTTGCCCATGCACTACCACCATTCGGTAGTATAGTATCAGGAATGAGCGTTGTATACGCTTCAATAATACCAAGGAGCACGCCTCCAACCATCGCGCCAACAATATTCCCGATGCCCCCTAACACTGCTGCCGTGAAAGCGAACAAACCAAGATTAAAGCCAATGGTGAAAATCGTGCTTCCAAACTGTAAACCGTAAATGAAACCCGCTGCTCCTGCAAGAGCCGCCCCAACGAAGAATGTGAACGAAATAATACGATCAACGTTTACGCCCATTAGTGCAGCCGCTTCGCGGTCTTGAGCAACAGCTCGCATGGCACGACCAATACGCGTACGGTTAATCAAAATTTGGAGAGCAATCATGAGGAGAACGGCAACAACAAGCACGAATAGATCAATACTACGAATATTTACTGGACCAACCTGGAAATAGACTAACGGAAAAATTTGAGGAAACGAAACGTTGGTATTGCCCTTCCAAAGCTTTCCAATATCCTCTAATATCAAAGAAACGCCGATGGCAGAAATCAAAGGGGCTAGACGCGGAGCATTACGTAAGGGACGATATGCAACACGCTCAATCAAAACACCCAACAAGGCGCAAAGAATCATTGCCCCAAGAGCAGTAAGAAGAAGAATACCTACCAGTGTAATGCCCGTAGGCCGTGTTGCAGCACTAACACCAAGAAAACTTAGGATGGTAATAGAAAAAAAAGAGCCAAGCATAAAAACGTCGCCATGAGCAAAATTGATTAACTCGATAATGCCATATACCATCGTATATCCTAGAGCAATAAGTGAGTAGATTGCTCCAGCAGCCAGCCCAGCGACGAGCAGTTGCAGTACAAGTGCCAATGACATAGAGTGGATACCCACCTTCCAGAGCACAAATAAAAAGAACGCTGTACAGAATAGAGCATATAAATAAAAGATAGCAAGCAAGGGGTAGTCATACAGATACTATCTGTAAGCCACCCCTGCAACTATAGGTTAGAACATCTACAGTTCATCAAGCACCACACCTGATAGAACTTGCAGAGCTAGCCGACGTTCAACTGTGTCAAGAATTTCCAACCATCACCTACGTTCACATTGGGCGCGATGGTGTAAATGGAGATAACTCTGTTTGTAGTATCACCATTTTTATCGAAGGTGTGATGACCAGTAACACCCGTGTAGTCGGTAGCTTGAATAGCATCAATAACAGCTTGACGGAATACCTTTGCTTGAGCTGCATCGCCTGAATCTTTAGGCGTGTTCACACCCTTACCAATGGCTGTCTTTACTGCTTGCATAAGAATCTTTGCGCAGTCGTACGCACCAGCACTGTAAGAAGAGATGTTGTTTGCGCCGTACTTTGCACTATAATTATTGATGAACGTTTGCGAGACACCACCAAGTACAGCAGGATTGACAGAAGCAACAGAGGTAAACACAGGACCGCCGGTATTACCAATAGTGCGAGAAAAAGCACTCGTTTGAGTACCATCACCAGCAACGAAAGGCGTGTTCTTCAAAGCAGCGATTTGCTGCATTTGTTGACGAATCAATGTGCCACCGGTTGAGTCGTTACCACCAAAGAAAATGACATCAGGATTCGTTGAAGCAATCTGAGTGAGGATGTTCACATAAGAGGTGGTGGTAGGGGCAACACTCTTACGATCAATGACTGTCAATCCGAGTTTCTTCCATTCAGTGATGAAGGACGTTGCAATACCCACACCATAGGTTTCGGTATCATCAATGACATACGCCTTCTTGTAACTCTTCGTCTTAGCAGAGAAATCAGCAAGTGCGGCACCCTGGAACTTGTCCAGTGTAGCGATGCGGAAGTAGGTGACTTTACCCGTAGGACGATAGGTGTCGAGTTTACCATTCGCACCACACTCAGAGGCTGGATCGTTCTGTGTAAGACAGTCGTTTGTGTTCGCAGGACTAATAATAGCGATAGGAGCCTGATTTGCAACTGGAAGCTCTGAAACCGCAACACTACTGTTGAGAGGTCCATCTATACCTGCAACCAGAGCGTCGCCTATGAGGTTAGTCACATGTTGTTGACCTGTCGCACCATCGTGTGTACCAGCTGGACCAACATCGTCTGTCGCTACAAACTGAAATGTATAACCAGGGAGAAAATTTGAACTGTTAGCTTCGTCAACCGCTAAATGAGCACCATTTTCAGCAGGTTTACCAGCGCTTTCATCTTTTCCGCTTACAGGATAGTCTGAAGCTATCTTGATAACTGTTGAACCTTTAGCAGTAGCAGTACCATTACCACTACTACTATTTCCTCCACTACTACCAGTTGTGCCTGCGCCACACGCAGCAAGAATAGCTAATAGCAATGGGATGCCCAGTATCAGGGCGAAAATACGTGACAAACGTTTTTGCATGATGTAGTCAGCCTCCTTAAGGATATCGAAATACGAATTCAGAACCTGTTCTGATAAAGGGTACATTTCACAAGAAGACCTCGTGAGCACTCTCCCTCTTACAGTGTTACTACGTCACTTTTAAGATAAATCTCACCATTATATCCTCAAATTGCTCAGATTAGCTTTCTTTTGTGTGAGAGATACACTCTACATTGTACAAAGATAAAATGGTATAGTACTGCTCTGTAGCAAGTTTGGTGAGCATGGTTAGCGTTTGTACAAAATGGATGGGCTGATTATACGTAATCAAGAGAGAACTGTCAATAGAGTATTTTATGCTCTTAACTAAGTAAGCGCATTGCAAATCATATATAGCGTAAGTAAAATTGGCTATATCATTGTTACACAACCCATTCTTGGTTATAATATCTTATGTAAGATTACAGAAAACTCGTATAGAAGATACAGCGTATTTCTTTCTACCTACCCACTATCTTTTTTCGGCGTAAAGAGCAGCCAGATAATAAAGCAATGCAGAGCAAAATTACCTATCGTCAACAATTTACCCGATGCGGAAAGCAGCGATGCCGCAGATGCAAGAATGGCGAGGGACATGGACCGTATTGGTACGCCTATTGGAGTGAAAAAGGACGTACCGTAAGCAAATACATAGGTGTTTCCCTGCCACCAGAGATAGTAGCAGCACGCGAAGCTATGGGTGAGATAACACAAGAAACAGCGCAAACAGCAACGCCTGTTGATATCGGCCCTGTCCTCCGCGTGTATCTCCTAGGTCAGTTTCGTGTGGAGCGCAAAGTCAAAAATGAGTGGAAGGCTGTAGACAATAGTATCTGGCAACGACGACGCGCTCGGGCCCTTCTTGGTTGTCTTTTAAGCACACCCACCCGTCGGTTAGGGCGAGAACAGGCAATGGAACAATTATGGCCTGATCTTGACATAACAGTAGCTTCTAATCGTCTAAATGGTGCTGTTCACGAACTACGTCAAATCTTAGAACCCGATCTCGCGCGTCCCGCAACCTCACGCATGTTACGCCTCGAACGTGACATACTCGAACTTGCCGATAACAGTGCTCTTTGGGTCGATGTCGAAGCATTTGAGAATCTGCTCAAAGAAGCTGATGCTCTCGCTATACACACGCAACCAGAACAAGTTGAGCACCTGCTCGAAGAGGCTGAGTCTTTCTATAGTGGGAGCTATCTGCTTGAGGAATTATATTCAGAGTGGGCAACACACCGACGTGATGCACTGCAACGGCGTTGGGTTGGCCTCTTGCTACAACTCGCCGAGCTTCGCACACGTCGTGGTGCCTTCGTGAGTGCCATTGAAACGCTTGATCGCTTACGTGTCGCAGACCCCACAAACGAGACTGCACTACAAGGTCTCATGCGTCTCCTCACTCAGCTAGATCGACGAGGCGAGGCTCTCCATGTCTACCGCCAGCATGTCACTATGATACGACGTGAATATGAGAGCGAGCCACTTCCAGAAACACGCGCATTATATGAAGCTCTACGCAAAGGAAATGTTCCTATAGCGCAACATGTCAGACCGCCCGTGGAACAGCAACAAGAAAAACTACCTCAATCACCAGCAAGGGCACCTCAACCTCATGAGACAAGTCAGGATTTTACATTTATACGTCCAACCTTTCAACTAGGACGGCAAAATCAAAGTCCACTTGTAGGACGAAATCGTGAGCGACAGGTTATGCACCAGCTCTTGCATGCATTAGAAGCATCTACACCACTGCTTTCTGAACAACTTCAAACAACTACTGTAGAGAATCCTTCCCAACGAACAACTGCACCATCTCAACCAAAAGTAGGAATGAAACAACCACACTTTTTGCTACTCACAGGTGAATCAGGGATTGGGAAAACACGGCTCTCGGAAGAGTTAAGTACTACAGCGAATACAAACGGTTGGGCGGTTGTGTGGAGCAGAGCATATGAGCAAGAAAGCAACATTGCCTATCACTTATGGATAGAGATAGTGCGAACACTTATACAAAGTATTACACTTAATAATGAAACGAAGCGAACGGAAACATCTGCACAATCTTCTATAGCACACACAACCCCTGCACAGCTTCCACTCTCTTTTCAGCTTGAACGCTTAGGTAAACTCCTTCCAGAGGTATCACTGCATGCATCCTCTGTATCCACTCGACTTGCACTTTCGCATGAACAGGATCGACTCTACCTCTGGGAAGCTGTACTTGGACTACTCACAACACTAAGCGCAAAACACCCATTGCTTCTTGTCCTGGATGATTTGCATTGGGCTGATGATAGCAGCATAGAACTCCTTACCTATCTCACACATCATCTACAAGATCAACGTGTTTTGTTGATCGGCACCTGTCGTGATAGCGAGGTAGTACCATCACATAGGCTACGCGCACTCATTGATGACCTTCGACGTGAACAAGCTATCACTACACTTGCTGTACAACCACTAACACAATCTCAAATCGGTGCACTCGTCTCCTACCTTCCTAAAGAGGTCATAGAAAGTATTTCGATACAGGCCGCAGGTAATCCTTTTTTTGCCGAAGAGCTTGCTCGTGATGTGGGGGCACAAGGAGACAACCTTCAACCTCGCTCATTGCCAGACGCAGTGACAGCATTACTAGAGCGACGTTTACGAAGACTCAGCCAAGATTGTCAAACATTGCTAGGGAAAGCCGCCGTTCTTGGTGGCTCCTTCGAGCTACAACAACTCCTGCCTATGACTCAGGAATACTCAGAAGATACTGTACTCGATTTACTAGATGAGGTGCTACGAGAAGGCTTACTGACAGAAGAGGGAACAGGCGCACACATTCTCTATCATTTCTGGCATCCATTAATTGTGAGCCACCTCTATGACCGTCTCTCGGCAGCACGGCGCGCACAGCTTCATAGACGAGCAGCCGATGCCATTAAAGCAACACAGTCGGCAGTAACACAGGCAACGGTAGCAGCAGCCGTTTTTCATCATCTTCGTAAAGGTGGCGGCGAGATACGAGATGTTGCGTACTATGCTGAACTTGCCGGCAATCAAGCATATTCACTTACCGCATACTCTGAAGCACAATACTACTATCTACAAGCACTACTTACTCTTGTCTATGACAACGCCATAGAAAACGTCACAGTTTCTGATCTCGTTCAACACCTTACAACTTCTCTCATAACACATCCATCAACACTTGCTCACAATCTGCTACTACTCTGTCGTCTCCTCGAATTAACAGCCGAGTGTAGTTTCGTCCTGGGAAACTTTGAAGATGCGCGTACTCTTTATGAAACCGTTCTTGCCTTACGAACGTGTGCGATATTCAAAGAGCAAATATATACCCCGGCGGAGAACCCAGAGCTACTCGACAAACTAGAAGCGCAGATACAAGCCCTGCTCTGGCGTGAGATCGTATTTACCTGGAAGGCAACGGGAGCATATGACAAAGCGCATGAGGGATGTAACCGAGGGAAAGAAGTGTTGCGTGAAGCTCACGAAACTTCCTGTGCAGCATGGGCATGTCTGCATCTTGCAACTGGCGAAATTTTACGCTACGAAGGAAACTATCAAGAAGCTCGTCGTTACTCCCAAGAGGCACTAGCGATGCTTGAACAGTTCGTTCGGCCTACTACATCAGAACACCTCACGCCATTACTTACCTTGAACTCTAAGGAACCATACACAATAACTCGTCTACTCACAAAGACTGAGAGGGCATTGAGCGGAGATGCGATAGACCTGGCGAATGCATACGAACAATTAGGGGTTATAGAAGCAAGCGTAGGCCACGCAAACGAGGCACAACGCTATATGCACCTCGCGCTAACAGAGTATGAACAGCAAGAACGTATTTCCGAAATTGTCCGTGTATGTGGTAATCTTGGGGCTGTTTTCACTATGAAAGGCGAACTTGCTGAAGCTCGTCTATTCCTTCATCGCGCGCTCAACCTTGCTGAACGCTCTGGCGATCTGCCAAATATCGCGTTTGTCACCACCAATCTTGGCGATGTTGCAAATCATTCCGGCGACTTACTCGAAGCTGAAGCATGGTACAAACGCGGCCTAACTCTGGCAGAGCGTATCAATGACCGAGAGCATATTAGTTGGTGCTCCGTCCTTTTGGCAGACGTACAGCAAGACTTGGGGTATTTATGTGAGGCGGCGACGAATTTATACCGAGCAATTCGTGTTGGACGCACCATCAAGAATTCACGCTGCATCCGTTTTGCCCTCGTGAGCCTTGGTGATCTGCGCATCATCGAAGCCATCATTGCTTGCAAGTTACAACCAATGGATTTTGAAACGTATTACCAATCATCCCCAGACTGCCAACGCCTTCTTCGGCGCGCGAAATCTACTCTTCAACGCGCTATCTCACAGGAAGGGGTGGAGATGGAAACCATCATCGACTGCAAACTCCTGTTAGCAACAGTCTATTTCTTACAAAATGATTTGGTGACAGCACAACAGATAGCCTTACAAACACTTCAGAAAGCTCAAACACAAGAGACCATACGCGTCATTGGACGTGCCCAGCGTCTTCTTGGACGTATCCTTTCAGAGCAGAAGAATTATGACGAGGCTGATATCTACTTTGAACAAGCCATCTCGATATTTCGGG
>CAXUIS010000061.1:0-21648 GCA_964250915.1 uncultured Ktedonobacteraceae bacterium
TTCTTCTGCTATCATACCATGCCAAGAGGCTCTGCAAAAAAATCAATCACACCCCCGCTATAAGTTGGCCTTGACGAACAGCAATTTATTAGGTATTCTTATTCTGTAACTAGCTAACGTTCGTTCGCAAATAGAGGAAGTCAAATATGCGTACCAAGGACGACATTATTACTATCGCAGGCGATCTTTTCAGTGAGCGTGGCTATCATGGTACAAGCATGCGCGAACTGGCGAAGTCACTTGATTTGCAAGGAGCAAGCCTCTACTCACATATTACCTCAAAAGAGGATGTCTTATGGGAGATTGTGAAACGCGGGGCAAGCGAGTTTCTGGCGAGTGCCCAGTCGGTACCACAAGATATTCCAGTAGAAGAGCAAATGGAGCAGTTGGTGCGAGGACACCTTGGCGTGGTTGCACACAAGCTACATGACGCCACGGTCTTCTTTCAGGAATGGAAGTTCCTGGATGCATCACGACGTGCATATATTACAGAGCAACGCAATACCTACGAAGCCTATTTTCGACGTGGAATTGAGGAAGGAATACAGCAAGGCGTGTTTCATGTCGCAGATGCGGCGTTAGCCTCGATTTTTGTGTTGTCGGCATTGAACTGGACCTATCAGTGGTTTCATCCAGATGGGCCGATGTCGATAGAACAACTTGCCGATTCCTACACGACATTTATTATGCGAACGTTACAAGGAGGCCAGTCATGACAATTTTGGCGTATGAAGATCAGGTCGCGGAATTCAAACAGTTAATTCAAGGTGGTCATAAGGTTGAAGTACACGATTGGATGCCAGATGAGTACCGAGCACTTGTCACCAAATTTATCGAACGGCACGCAATGTCGGAATTGATGGGTGCATTGCCAGAGCGAAGCTGGATACTGCGTGCGCCAAGCCTACACCGTAAGCTTGCGGTAACTTCAAAGGTACAGGACGAGGTTGGACACGCGCAACTGCTCCTGCGCCTCGTAGAAGACCTTGGTAGACCACGGAATCAGGTGATGCAGGACCTGTTTAATGGCAAGAGCAAATTTCACAACGTGTTTCACTATCAGATGCCAACATGGGCTGATATGGGTTTGTTTGTCTGGTGGATCGACTCGGCAAGCCTATTCGCACAATCGAATGTACGCCACGGTAGCTATGCTCCCTATAGCCGCACTATGCTCAAGATTTGCTGGGAAGAGGCGTTCCATCTGAAACACGGCGAAGATATCGTGTTGACTCTGGCAATGGGTACAAAAGAGCAACGTGCGATGCTGCAAGAGGCGGCGAACAATTGGTGGGAGCCAACGCTCATGTTCTTTGGACCACCAACATCAGCAGAGCAGGACGACGCGATTGCCTGGGGCGTGAAGGAGAAAACGAACGAGGAATTGCGGCAAGCATGGCTCAATCGCTATGTGAAGCAAATCCGCGAACTTGGTATTACTATTCCTGATCCCAATCTCCGTTTTGACGAAACCACGAAAACGTGGGAATATACGATGCCCGATTGGAATAAACTTGCCTCCGTTGTCACCGGTCATGGACCAGCATCGAAACAGCGTCTTGGTTTCCGTCAGCTTTCCTATGATGAGAGTGCGTGGGTGCGACAGGCTGTACTGGGCAGAAAAGCCTATACCGCTTGAGCCAGGAGAAGATCGTATGGCAATCTATGAAGTGTTTCGACAAGAAAAGAGCGCGGGCTTTTTGCAGCATGAAGGGAGTGTTGACGCTCCCTCTGCCGAACTTGCTATTCACTACGCACGCGAGAGTTTTAGTCGCCGTGCGGAGGCAATACGTTTGTGGGTCGTGCCACGCGATGCGGTGGTCGAAGTGACTGACCCAGACTTTCTACGTCCACCAATAGAGCGTATCTATCGTACTGGTGAGGGATATCGTGTGACCGTTGAGAAACGACGAATGCTTCGTGGAAAAGGGGGAGATGAGCATGACGCCTGATGTTCAAGATGCTTTGAAACGCTACCTGTTAACGCTTGCCGATGATGAGCTTGTACTAGGTTCACGTGACGCCGAATGGACAGGTATCGCACCGATTGTTGAAGAGGATGTGGCCTTTAGTTCGCTCGCACAGGATGAGATTGGACATGCACGTCTGCTGTATTCGCTTACAGCGGAATTGACCAATGGCGACGCCGACCACCTCGCGTATCTGCGAAATAAAGACCAGTATTACCATGCGCAATTACTCGAAAAGCGTTTTACGATTCTATATGATCCTGATGGACAGCATACCGGAAAAGTCGAGTGGGCGAAAGCGATTGTGCGCCGCTTCCTGTATGACATCTTTGACAATCTGCGCGTTGAAACGCTCTTGTCTTCGAGCTACACACCGTTAGCGAACGCAATGGAGAAGGTGGCACGAGAAGAACGCTATCATCTCTGGCATGGTGAGACATGGTGGAAGACACTAGCCTCTTCTTCAAAAGAATCACGCATGCATCTTGAAATGGCCTTGGAAGCTTTATGGCCTGATGCACTGGGCTTGTTTGAAGAGGCACCAGACGAGGATATTCTTGTGGCACAAGGGATTATTACGAAGAAAACATCAGCACTACGTGATGCGTGGTTTGAGCAGATATATCCTTCCTTTGAGCAGTACAACATCTCGTTTCCAGGTGGTAGAGTAGGAACACAATGGCGTTTCTGGGTAACACCAACTCTTGGAGGAAGACAAGGACAGCATGGTGAAGGTTGGGATGAGCTGTATGAAGAGATGACTTCAGTACGGCGTATCGCGCCAGAAGGAGTGTGGTAATCTATGAATAATACGGTAGAAGCGACCGAAGATCGCATTTGGAGTATACTGCGAGAGATACCCGATCCTGAGATGCCAACGATTAATCTGGTCGATTTAGGAGTGATTCGTAAGGTTGTGATGGATGATGACAAAGGTCGTGTCCTGGTCGAATTGCTGCCAACGTTTGTAGGTTGTCCCGCGTTGGACCTCATGCGATTGGAAATTCGACAACGACTTGCTGCCTTTGGCACAATTGAGGTTAAGATTGTGTACAGCGAGGTGTGGACCACCGAACGGATTACCGAGGCTGGACGCATGATGTTACGTGCGGCAGCTATAACACCACCACCACGTAGAAGTTTAAAGGTATTATCCAAACTAGAACAAGCGGTGAGTCATGAATGTCCATTATGCCATTCAATGAATACACAAATAGATAACTTGTTTGGTCCCACTCCATGTCGCGCCATTGGTTACTGTAATGACTGTCATCAACCGTTTGAGCAGTTTAAGGCGGTATAAAGCTTACTCGGTAGACGGACGTTTATAATATTGCAGAAAAATGAGGGAAACGTGCAAACGACACACCTTTTTGACGAAAAAAAGATGGAACTTTTCCCAGGCATAGACGCACAAATTTTCGCAGGCAAGCATACGATGGTGATGCGCGTTACGCTAGAGCAAGGCGCAATCGCTACTGCGCATGCTCATGTTCACGAACAAATTTCTGTTGTTCTACAAGGGGAGATGGAATTTACGATAGGTGAGGAGCAGAGTATACTTAAGGCGGGTGATGCTGTTGTCATTTCAGGGGATGCTACACATTCGGCGAAGGCCATTGTTCAGTCCGAACTGCTTGAGGTATTTCATCCTGTGCGTGAGGACCTTGTGAAACGATACTCGAATGTTTAACACAGAAATTGAGACAATGCCGCGTGAGTCGCTACGGGCATTGCAAAATAAGCGTCTGCATAACATGGTGGACTACGCGTATCATCAGGTGCCCTACTATCGGGAAACACTCGATCATATAGGAATTCAGCCTGATGACATTCGCACCGTCGAAGACTTGCACAAACTCCCCTTTACAAAAAAGCAGACGTTGCGCGACTATTATCCCTTTGGATTGCTTGCAGTGCCTCGTGAAAGCTTGATGCGGATTCATGCGAGTAGCGGCACGACTGGTAAACCAACGGTTGTGTGTTACACAGCGAACGATGTTGATGTATTCGCGGAAGTAAATGCACGTTCACTTGCTGCTGCTGGAGCTAAGCCAGGGATGATTTTGCATAATGCCTATGGCTATGGCCTGTTCACGGGTGGACTTGGTATTCATTATGGAGGCGAACGGCTTGGTATGACAGTTGTGCCCGTCTCCGGTGGCGCGACACAGCGACAGGTGACACTTATTCTTGATTTTCAGCCAGAGGTGATTTGCTGTACACCGTCTTATGCACAGACGCTCGGTGAGGAGTTCAAGAAACGCGGTATCTCTCCACAAGAAATTAGCCTTAAGATTGGCTTGCTCGGCGCGGAACCGTGGACGGAGACGATACGCACCGCCGTAGAAGCGAGTCTTGGTATTGCTGCCACTAATATTTATGGTCTCAGCGAGATTGTTGGGCCGGGTGTCTCGCAAGAATGCATAGAGGCACGTGCAGGTAGTCATGTGTGGGAAGACCACTTTTACCCAGAAGTGGTAGACCCTGAGACAGGTGAGCCGCTTCCCGATGGCAAAGAGGGCGTGTTGGTCTTCACACACCTCACGCGAGAAGCGATGCCACTACTACGCTACTGGACGGGTGATATTACATATCTTTCGTATGACGTGTGTGCATGTGGCAGGACACATGTACGCATGGGACCCATTCGTGGACGTGCTGACGATATGTTGATTATCCGTGGTGTCAATCTTTATCCAACACAGGTGGAAGAGATACTGAAAGAGATTCCAGAGGTGACACCACATTATCAAATTGTGGTGTCACGTGTGAGTACGCTTGACGAGGTTGAGGTGAGAGTAGAACTGACCGAAGAAGTATTTCGTCACGTCGCACAGGACGCCATAGCCGATGATGTCATTGCGGTTGATCACTCCATGCACGCGTTACGCAATAAAATAGAGCATCGTATCCGAGAAACACTTGGTCTGGGTCTTACTGTAACGCTTGTGCCACCAGGAACGGTGCCGAGAAGTGAAGGTGGCAAACTTCGTCGCGTGGAGGATAAGCGGAAACTTTAGCAATTCATATAGCCATAGACTCTCAACAAATGGGTCAAATGACACGTTGTTGCACATGTAAGCATACGTATACTGTAAGCTGTGCAAACAAGAATGTTTGACCCTTTTGTTATTCCTGGGGGTGTATATGGCTCGTAATCTTTATCGCTTCTACCTCTATACCGTTTTTATTATATTAGTAATCTTTGCCGCAATTGCTTTAGGACAATTACTCAATACACTACTTCTACTTGTGCCATTCTTGCGCTCCTCTTATGAGAATGCACCGAGTCAAACACAAATTACACAATCACTTGTGTTTGCACTGGTCTCGTGGGCTATCACTGGCCTGCTGGGTGGACTACATTATTGGTTTATTCGACGCGATATTCATAACGATCCTGCGGCTGACGGAAGTGCGATACGCTCGTTTTTCCTCAATATCACGGAAGCGATTGGTATCTCGATTGCGGTTCCGTTTATTGGCTTTTCTGTATTGGGACAACTTGCATATGGTCAACAGTACGGACTTGTGAGTATTCTATCATTCACGCTTCCAACACTTGGAGTTGTGATTTTGCTTGAATTAGAACGTCGGCGTACACGAGCGGCTACTGGAACTGCTCTAGCATTTCAACGTCTTCACATGTACGGCGTGCAGTTGCTTTTCCTTGTTATGCTTGCATTGGCATGGGAACGAAATATTAATAGCCTCATTGATACGCTCCTCTTTGGAGGAAGAGGTACGCACGAGTATTGTGGAAGTCCAGCCAACTGTCAAAATGGGAATATTGGTTTTCTGCGCCAGGAATAGCCTACAAGGGCTGTTCCATCTGCGGGCGGCACGCTCACTGGCTGAGACATGATATCTTCGTGACTCCATGCATCACCTTCACGTCAAACCAGTTCACGAACATGTCCTGCGTTATCGTCTGGACTCACATAATCAATTTGCTGTGTTCGACCAGCAGACCATGCATAACCAGTCATGATGGCAACATCTAATGGAATCGCGGGAGCGTTCGCACTTTAGGTGATATCGGTATCAATCCAGCGTTTACCCTTCTCCACAAGCATATGAATATGGTCGTCACCAGTTACGTATGCGACATGTTTCGATCCGTCAACAGGCCATTCGTATCCAACGATATTGCTTGGCATATGTTTCTCCTTGTATATCATTATTGCTCTCCGTTTGTCCCCTATATTTAACACGTACTCGATTAGAATTAAGTTATGCTATTTTCTCTGGTTTTAGTTTCTTATAAAAAAAACTTCTTCGGAATTGACATCCTATCGATGCTGCCTCACCCTCCAGTTGGGCATCAGTGTTGTACAGTAGAGGTATGATCAAAGTAAAGTAGTCAGGAAAGGACCAATACTCATGAATGAATTGGAGATCAACCAGTATATCACTAAGACATTTGAGGGCGTGGACTTTGTGGTCGCTTCGGGCGACAGTTTCTTCTTCTACAACCCGGATAGGAATGTACCGCCAGATCACAGGTTTCCGTTTGTGACGATTGTGACGAGCGATATTAATGATCAGTTTTCTAATCTTAACCGCCCATCGGTCTTTCGATTGAACATCGGCATCGGCAAGCAGACGTTTCGCTCGCTCTTCGGCGATCCCTCGCTCCTCCCTTCTGTCAAAGACAGCGTGACAGAAAGCGGCAAGAAATCGAGCGACTACGACTTTACTGTTTTGGATCAGTTGATGCCTCACCCTGTGTATGGTCGGATGGCTTGGGTATGTGTACTCAACCCCAGCAACGAGACGTTTGAAACGAACGTGCGACAGCTTCTGACCGAGGCGTATGACTTGGCAGTGAGCAAGCACAAGCGACAGGCATCTCGCGGGTAAACTTCAAATCCACTACTGAAAGGAATTATACGGCAGGTCCGCCGTTGACGGTGAAGTGTATCCAGCCACGCACGATGCGGTTGGACCAGCCGCTTAGATCGGTGATGATGTAGCCATTGGCGACTTTTGTGATGGGAAGCGCGAGAAAATACTGTGTTTCGTTGTAGTTTTCCTGTGCGATATAAACATGTGTAGCGTCAATTCCTGTAACGACAACGACATGTCCTGGTTCATTGCTCAAGCCCGATTTCCAGCCGATGGTTGAGTTGTGGACATCCTGGAAGATGAGCAGGTCGCCAGGGCTAGGTCGGAAGGCACTTTTTCCTTGTGTAGCATCATCCGAGAGTTGATAGCTACCTGCGGGAAAATCGCGTATTACGCCCGGATGATATACACCATCCTGGTAGTAGTCATAGTAGCGTGCAGCATTGCCAGGGAGATGAGGCAACGCCCATTGCTCATATAAGAAGCGATTAGCAAGTTCGGTACATTGAAAAAGATAAGGATCGATAGATTGTTGATTGCTACAAACGTAGGCCCCTGGCAACATCCTTCCCCACCCTATAGCAGGAAACCTCGATGTTGGTGTGCCCAATTGCCAACCCCATTGCGTTGTTGGAGCATAGTTACGTGCTTGTTGGACTTGTGAGCATGTTTGCGGCGTGGGAGCAGGTAACGGATGCGCAGAGAAAGTAGCCAACGCTGGTTGATAGGTCGAAAGAATATGCTCGAATAGTGCGACATGCGCTGATGCATCCATTGAACACCATTCGGCAACAACGTAATCAGTGTGTGCTAAAAAGATGCGCACCGTACAAGGAACCTTTCCCTCGCGTCCCGTACGATCAGCGATAAATGCTGGATATGGTCCAAGATGTGTAGAGGGAACACCTCGTTGTGTAAAAGCGGCAGGCATTGTTTGACCATGCATGACACTTATCACGATAAGTTGGTGGGCTGTGCTTTTCTCTTGCATAATCGAAAGGGCAGAAATGTATGCAGGTGAGCGCAATCCTGTTTCTGACGAAACTATCCAGCCATTAGGTATTTGTAATTGAAAGCCAAGTTTGCTATCTTGATAAGGATGTCCCCACGGAATAGCATGAACGATGGGAGTATGTTGAGGTGCTGCAGTTGGCGTAGTTGATATACTGCTTGCCGTTTTTGTCGTGAGAGTTTGAGACCCACACGATACTATGGTAAGTAGTGCTAGCAAAAAAAGTATGTCTAGAAAAATTTTATGTGTATGGTGCCTCATGTACCTCTAATACTCCCAATTTGTTACTGCATTCGATATCGCTCCATTATACTACCTTTTGCTACCCCTACGTTCGTCTCGCTTGTGGTATGCTATTCATGAGACATATCCCGTTTCTTGAAAGGAGACGTTTCATGGCAGAACCGTTTGAGTACATCTCTCATACACGTCTAGTGTATAAAGATGGCTACCGCAACGCCTATTTAGGCGATGTTGCGGAACCAGTCGTGTACGGGGTACAAGGAAAACTGCGCGAGTATTATGGTGCAAAAGAGGGTCCACCAATAGCCTCGACCCTTGACCATATCGTTGCAGCCGTCGCTGGCTGAATGTACGGCACTCTTGCCGGTGCCCTGTCAGGGCGCAAAATTCGTTACGACCGCCAAACATACACTGCTACTGTCGATGGATGTATCGTCGGAATCGGCAAAACTATCCGCATCGAATCTATCGTTGTTCACTATGATGTGACCATTCCACCAGAAAATCGTGAAGCCGCAGAACGCGCTCTTAGAGTTCATCCCGAAGGTTGCCCTGCTCATCAGAGCGTAAAGGGAGCTATTGACGTGACCTGGGACGCTGTACTACACATTGGCGATGAGGTTGTGACTTTAAAAAGTGAGGAGCTAGCCGATTAAGGCGAACGGACGCCCACAAGGGGCTAACCCTACTATACACAGCGTGTTACACACTCATGGAAGTATAGTAGGGTTAGCCCCTTGTGGGCGTCCGTTCATCTATGCTTTCAACATTGTAGTCTTATACGGTTAGCACGACTTTGCCTGTCGTCTTGCGGTCTGCGATGGTTCTATGAGCTTCAGCTGCCTGTGCAAGTGGAAAGGTATGACCAACGATGATACGCAGTTTGCTAGTAGCGAGATACTGCACTAGGGCTTGTGCAGCCTCAGCAAGTTTATCAGGGCGACTCAGCCAAGCCGAGAGCCAGTAACCGACAACCGATTGATTTTTATACATCAACTGAATGCCGGAGAACTGCACCATTTGTCCGCTTGCCGATCCATACACGACCATACGACCGAAGGGGGCCAGGATTTGCAGACTCTTCTCCGCGATATCACCACCCACCATTTCCAGGATAACGTCAGGCCCCTTGCCGCCTGTCGCTTTTGTGACCTGCTCGGCCCAATCTGCCTCTGTATAATTAATCGCTGCATCGGCTCCAAGCTCTCGTATAAGCTCTAGCTTCTTACTATTACTCGCCGTTCCAACAACGGTTTTGGCACCCATGAGCCTTGCAAGTTGAATAGCAAGCGTCCCTACGCCACCAGCCGCCGCATGTACTAACACACTTTCGCCTTCTTGCAAATGCGTTGACTCATGAAGCAATTGATATGCGGTAATGCCTTGTAGAGGGAAGGCCGCTGCACTGTTAAAATCAAGGTTGTCTGGAATAGGAATTACTGTGTTTGTGGAAGCTGTCGTATATTCGGCATACCCACCGGCGACTAGTGCGACAACGCGGTTTCCAACCTGTGGCGATGTTACCCCTGGCCCCAACTCTTCTACAGTCCCTGACACCTCCAAGCCTATCGTCATCGGTGTATGTGTACGTGTCAGGTATGCACCTTGTCGCTGCGCGAGGTCAGCATAGTTAATGCCTGCGGCAGCGACCTTAATCAGCACCTCGCCAGCTTTGGGTGTTGGTTTCTCTATGTCTTCGAGGCGCATCACCTCTGGTCCGCCTGTCTCTTGAATACGAATAGCTTTCATGAAAATACCCTTTCTTATTGACTACCTTTGTCTGTCCTCCCTGATTGTACCATCCGCTCAACGTATATGGTTATAGCATTCTTGCGTGTTTATCCGTTATTTAGTAAAACAAAAGACATTTACCGCCAAATTTAGCACTTTCTCAGCAACAACCGCTTCTTAAAGTCTCACTAGAAGCTTAGCGTCAAAAAGCAACACCCATTGTACTCAAACTATGTATAATAGGTGTCGCTTTTTTGTCTCAAACACTCTGAAGTTAATTTTCGCTGAGAAAAAATTGGGGTGTTACACGTATGTATTATTTCCTGTTTATGTCAACGTGATAAATGTAGAGAAACTGTGTACCCACAATCTCATTCCGCCAACGTCCTTGTAGTCAAGATAATTCTTTTTGTACCCTAGTGTTTCATTGTGTTTGTAAAAAGATACAGAGAAACACATCAATGCACCAATCCATAAGAAAAAAGTACCGAAATGTTCGACTCTTTCGATACTCTTCATACAAAGCAGTACACTAGTATCATGCGTCCATAATGAGTGCCTGTTTTCTTATTTTACAAATGTTTTCTGGTCTCTTTCCTGCACTTTTTCGCAGGTATTTCTGAAGAGGCATTCTTTCGGTGGAGGACGGCCATGTAGCGATGGGAAAAGGTAAGGGGGATATGTAGCGTGATGATAACGAAAGAATGGTATGTATTCTGTAGGACAAAAAGAGGAATATGGGAATGGAGTGTGCAGCAGAGAATGATAGTATGCATCTTCTCTTGTGAAAGCATAGACCGTTCTTATATTCATCGCAGTATGGGGGTCAACACGGTGGTTTATCCAATGAACAGGCAAGGTGAGTAAATGGACGCGAACAGGAAGCGCAAAGGGAAGTCAGTGGTGAAGCGGCCTACACGACAATGTCTCTCTCTTCAACAGAGTAGTCGTAAATTTCTAAAATTTCTTTCTACACATCGCACAGCTATGAGCACAAGCATTCTGCTTACATTAGTAGTAGGATTGCTTTTTGGGATATTCAGCCAATTGCATGCGCCAGTTGTAAGTGGTGCCCCAAATGGTGTGACAACAATTAACTATAGCACCTTTGTGCAACAGGTGAAGACAGGAGATGTTGCTGCTGTTGCAATTCAAGGAAACGAGGTGAACGGGCTATTACAACATCCTCTTTCACAGCATATTTCCTCGACAACTCAACTTGTACAACCCCAGGAAAATGCGCAGGTGTATAGCTCGTGGATGCACTATATAGGTGCAGGTAGTACCACATGGACTGCTCCAACAGTGGCTCTTGACACAACGCGTTTCGTCTATACAAGTATTCCAGTGGCAGGAGATGAGCAACTCATGCCCCTTCTTTTAAAGAATCAGGTGAAAATAACTACACTTCCAACTACTCAAACTTCTGGTTTGCTTACTTTTGTATGGAGGTACGCACCGCTCCTGCTCATGGTACTTGCGCTTCTTTTGCTGCTTCGATCTCGTAGCGGTTCACGTTCTACTCGTCAAATGGATGAGCGTATTACCCAGATCGGGCAAAGCAAGGCGAAACGCTTCACGCGTACGAAAGAGGGAGACACGCAAACAAACAATGTACCATCAAGAGTAGTTGTTAAGCAAGGTGTTTCAGGTGTTGCACCACGTGTTAGCACCGCCCCGCCTGTAACCTTTGCAGATGTTGCAGGTATTGATGAAGTGCGGACCGAATTAGAGGAAATCGTCCAGTTCTTGCGTACACCGGACCGTTTTAATAAACTCGGTGCTCATATTCCACGTGGCGCGCTGCTTGTAGGTCCTCCTGGAACTGGTAAGACGTTACTTGCTAAAGCGGTTGCAGGCGAAGCGGGTGTGCCTTTCTTCAGCATGAGTGCGTCTGAGTTCGTGGAGATGTTTGTCGGTGTTGGGGCGAGTCGTGTGCGCGACCTGTTTAGTAAGGCACGGCGAGTGGCTCCATGTGTTATCTTTATTGATGAGCTTGATGCTGTTGGGCGCAAGCGGTCTGTGCGCGTTGGTGGAAACGATGAACGTGATCAGACACTGAACCAGCTTCTCGTTGAGTTAGATGGTTTTGATGCGCGTCAGGCTGTAGTTGTCCTCGCAGCAACTAACCGCGTTGACATTCTTGATAAGGCACTGCTTCGTCCAGGGCGATTTGATCGCCGTATCACTGTCTCTCTTCCTGACCGTACTGGTCGTGAAGCCATTCTCAAGGTGCATACACGTAGTACACCATTGCATGAGGATGTGTCCCTGCAACGTCTAGCACGTTTGACAACTGGTATGAGTGGTGCGGACTTGGCGAATCTTGTGAATGAAGCATCTCTCTCGGCTGCACGACTTGACCTCGAACATGTGACACATGACTGCTTCGAGAATGCTTTAGCTCGCGTGCAGTTGGGCGCACTACGGCCTCTTGTGATGAGCGAGAAAGAGCGTCGTATCATTGCCTATCATGAGGGTGGACATGCCCTTGTAGCCTATCACTTGCCAGAGGCAGACACCGTGAACCGCATCACCATTTTGCCGCGCGGTCAAAGTCTGGGTGTGACACATTTTATCGCGGAAGAGGACCGTTATAACTACAGTCGCCATGCGCTTATGGCAAAAATTGCTGTTGGCCTTGGTGGTCGTGTTGCCGAAGAACTGACGTTCGGGCCAGACTACATTACAACGGGAGCCGAAAATGATCTTCAGGTCGTCACTGATCTCGCACGACGTATGGTGACGCGTTGGGGCATGAGTGACGAAATTGGCGTTGTCTTTGCAGACTATCGAGCTGAAAACAATTATGCACTGAACATGCGTCTTCTGAACGCTGATGATGTGCCCTCCTATGCCTCTACACTTGTTGCTGATGCTCATGGCGATGTGCATTTGAACAGCGACATTCCTGCGCGTTATCATACTCTTGCTATGTCTGCTCCCGCTTCACAAACGCAAAACGGGGCAACAATGAACGCGCTTATCGACGTTGAGGTACAGCGCATTCTCAACGAAGGTCGTGCTATGGCGCGTACTATTCTTGTAGAGCACAATGATCAACTTCTGTGTCTCGCTGACACACTGATGGAGCATGAGCAACTTGACCGCGCACAGTTCGAGGCATTATTTGCTTAGGGGAACTGGAAGAGGAAAGACAAAAAGAAGCTACGTGCGTATATACACGTAGCTTCTTTTTGTTGTGCGTATTAAAAAATGTAGTTAGCTCACCATATCTTCAACAAACCATTCCCAGCCTCTTGCGTCTGTATAGATGCCGACGCCCACTCTATGAAGTGTGGTACTTGTCAGATGAATACGATGCCAGCCCGATGGCGGCTCGTTTATCATGCTTTCTTGTACATTGTACACGCCGCCCCATGCGTTTGGATAGGGGCCAGCCATACCAATATTTTCCCCGCAATCACTTACACCTCGAAAACCTTCGTTCTCAATACGCGTACATTGATCCAATCCACTAGGGCAAGTATGACTAAAGCCGCAGTGTACCATGTCCCATGCATGTTGACGCGCTCCCACCGATAGTGTTGCATTCCAGGTAAATGGATAAAGGCCACGTGCCGCACGATCACTATTGATAAGTCCAAAGAGTTTTTGTGTGAGTTGAATCTCCGCACCAGTAATCGCTGGCGGTGGTCCATATGGTGAGTTACCGAGGCCACCATTTGGAATTGTTACTGGTGATGTAGGCTGTGGAAGTGCAGTTGTAGGTGTTGGTTGTGGATTTGTGCGAGCCGTGGGAGTGGCTACTACCTGCGTCGGCACGGCTGTGGTAGGCAATGGTTTTGGAGTTGATGTAGGTTTTGGAGCTGATTTCGGTGTTGGAGTTGTTAACTGGCGTGCGATAACTATTTGCGGTGTAGCGGTTGGCAATTGGTCTGCATTCAGTTTGTTGGAAAGTAGTACTTGTGGAGGGATGGACGAACTTCCTTGTTGCGGTCCACAAGCACTAAAAAGAACAAGAGTCAACAAACCAAGCAAAATAGAGAGTTTTCTACCCACGACAGTACATATCCTCCTAATATATCGCAATACAAAATGCGTAACACATAGGAAGATAACACATTCTCGGTGTACTTCTGTGTATCAGAGTGAAATTTGGTACTTTTGTGTGATGTAGCAGATACTTATTTTAAAAACGACATGTCATAACTATCGCACTCATATCGTCAGGTTTGGCTCTTACAGTCACGCTACGTTCTTGTCGTGAACGCTGAAGTGAACGTTCAACAAGCAGGCGTGCGGTAGATGTGCGTGGGCTACCGCGCAGAATATCTTCAATCTCTTCGTCGGTGAGGTTATCGTGAATACCATCTGTACAGAGCAGAATACGATCCCCTGGTATAACCGCGATTTCAGACGTATGAATTGTTGGTGGTACAGGACCACCGAGAGCTTGAGTGATACCTCCACGTAGGCGGAAATAGCTAAACTCCATGTCGGTAAGCTGGTCGGCCCGCATCGCCTGATCGATACGGTGCGCGTCCTCATCCTTGACGACATGGTTTTCTACAAGTTTTGCGAGGAGTCCATCATCGTTTGTGAGGCGTTTTAGTGGCTCATTTTCGCGTTGTAGGTAGACACGGCTATCTCCTACATGAGCGTAGAAGAGCGTATAGCCATGTGTCTTAGGCTCTCGACAGATAGTAGCCATTGCCACAGTTGTTGCAAGATCGTCGGTTCCAGCACGGTGTGCCCCTTCGGTACGCACAAGATCATCAGCACTTTGTATAAGGTGTTCCAGGACAGAGCAGAGGAAATTATCGCCAGGATTATCAATCAAATCATAAACTTTGCGTCTCTTTTGTAATTGCTCAAGCACACGTCGCCAGCCTTGATAGGTCGCGCGTACCGCCGTTTGCGATGCGATTTGCCCAGCCGCACTACCTCCCACACCATCGAATACGGCGGCTAAGCCACTCCGCTCGTCAGCGACAATGCTATCTTCATTACGATTAGGATGGCGTTCGCAAGGAATAGTATGTTTTGCAAAGAGTAAAGGCGTGAGTTCCGCCGCATGATACGCTGAATGTGTTACAGGTAAGTGCATAGAGTGTCCATTAAAAGCATTTTGATGAGTGTATTGACTCATGTTTTGGTGCGGCATCGGCGTCGAATGCTGCCTTTCAGAATTTGTTATCACTGTTTTTTACTGCCATAAAAGAATATAGTAGTCATAAGAGTATCCATCCTAATGTTTTAAGAAAGTTAGGTATACGTGTCAGTATAGCAGAAAGCAGGCAGAAAAGAAAAGACTTTTGTACTCTTTTCTCTAAATTAGCCTTGCAATACGTAGAAAATTCTCGAACATCACACGCGTATGCTCTTGATAAAGCGCAGAATACTGTGGTCGTTCGCTCATAATCCGCTTGTATTCGGTTTCACCGAGAGCATTGACAATTTCTTGTTTCAACGATGGTTCATGTAACCATGTGTCAAGCATAGCTGGTGTTAGCTCAATATGATATTGTATTCCATACGCATTAGGACCATAGCGAAATGCCTGATTTGCCGTTTTCTCACTCGTAGCTAAACGCACAGCACCAGGAGGGATATCAAATGTGTCTTCATGCCACTGATACACCAATTGATGCCCTGCAAGACCCTCGTAAAGTGGATCATGTTTTCCCTCATCTGTACATTGTACTTCCGAGAAGCCAATCTCTGTAATTGTATGTTTCTTTACAACACCACCAAGTACGGTAGCAAGCATTTGACCCCCCAAACAAATACCAAGTACAGGGATGTTTTGCTCAACTACTGTACGTAATGCAGCCTTTTCTTGCAAAAAGTACGGGTATTTCTCATCCTCGTTCGCGTTTTGTGGTCCTCCAAACACCACCATTGCATCGTATGCAGTAGGATTGGGAATAGGTTGTATTGATGCATCGATAACATCGTAGGCGATGCCGTGTTCCTCCAAGACTTCACCTACATAGCCCGTTGGGTCATCTGCTATATTGATAATGGCAAGGACACGTGTCATATTATGGTTTGCTCCCTGTACAGCTAATTTCAGTTTGCCAAATTTGGCCTGCGTCGAGTAGAAGAGGCCATACAAATGTAAGCGAACTCCCTTGATGAGTACGTTCAAAGCCTGCTTCAGAGCCTGTCACTGTCTCTACAGAGAAACGCCAGAGAGTTGCATCTTCGCTGAGCGAGAAGCCCATGTCTTGTTCAAGCCAGCTATTGCCAATATGCACTTCGCGTACACCCGACACCTCGCCAGTACTATCGAAATGTGTATTCTCAAGCGTATGGTCTTTGACAAGATAATACGCTTGATCGTTACTTCCTCCCCCAAGCAAATTGACATTCCATTCGCAACCAAATTGCGTTTGCAATCGTGACTGCCCCTTATTCTCGATACTGTAGTGTACCACCAGTTTTTCTTCGCCATGCAGAAGTGTAATTGTCTTTGTAAGTGAAACAGGTATAGGACTCAGTGCTCCAGCGCGTCGTACTTGTCCATCGCGGTGTAGCGTGATGGTAAGTTCCTGCTCACCTTGCTCTACCGTTGTTTCATATGGTTGCTCGACGAAGTTTCCCTGCTCCTCAAAGCGCATCTCCGCGAAGGCGGCTAGTGTCAGGCCAGATGGTAAGAAATGGTCAACTAGACTGTTACGACGATAACGGTCCACCACGAGGTAACGGTCAAGATTCGGTTCTTTTGTGCGTATCGTTGTATGTGGTGAGCCTGGTTCGCTCTCCGCTTGCCCTACCGTCTGTGTCATATTCCGCTCGCTCTCGACACGTTGCTTGCGGCGTTCCTGCTCATGCTCACGTAACGTCTGGTGATAGCTCTCTTGACGCCGTGTCATACCACTACTCATATTGTGTGCACTTCGTCGCATATCCCACTCAAAGAGCGTGCCACCACGTTGTGGATCGAGGTAAAGATTCATCGAATCGCTCTCCACAAGCAGTTCGTTGTAGGTGTCGCGGTCAAAATCGGTAAACTCGTAGTGTTGCCAATGACTATTACCGTGACGTATCGCGTCCGCGATATTTTCGGCTTGAATAAGGTGTTGATAGATTGCGACGCGTACATGCGCCATGTAGATACCGCCGAATAATCCATGCCAGTAGGTATCGTTAGCTTGTGCCTGCCACAAGTGTACATGACCACTTGTCTCGCTTGGCGTGGAAGCCGAATAGACGTTATCATGAACACGTAACATCTTTTTATGCTGATTGTTGATTTCGGGGTAGCGTACCAGGAAATTGCGCCAGAAGCCGCCACGCATAAATTGGAGCATCTCGTCTTGTCTGTCATGCTCTAATTGATGTAAGAGTTTGCCGAATGCGAACGACTTCTTTGCTGGCAAGGCCCACTCGGTCATCTCAATATAAGAGGATGTGGGAATATAGATGCGTCCCAGTGCTGGATGTGTACGGGCATACTCGCCCAACAGCGTCGTGTGTAACCAAGAACTGTTTTGCTCAAGGGCAGTAAAGAACTCATCGACCCAACCATTTCTGCTGTTTGATCCCCAGCAGTATAGGCTAGTTTCAGGCCAGCTACCAAACTTCTCGCCATCATCGCCCATCACAAGAATACGGTTGCCATCAAGCGTTGCCAGGGAGCGCAAGGCTTCGATGGTCTCGCCGACTGGACGCCAAGGTACTGTGTAACGAAGTGTTTTACTGGTAGCATACACCTTTAGAGCAGTACTTTGATCTTCAGTAGCGTAGTAACCGTAAAGATCGTCATCTTCCAGCCCAACATTCTTAAAATGTACATCATCAAGAATGGTCCACTCAATATTGGCCTCGCGTAAGAAGCGTGGCAATTCAGGTTCCCACACGCGTTCCGCGATCCACATTCCTGTTGGCTTTTCATCGAAGTCACGCTGCACACGCTCCGTCAGGCGTCGGATTTGTGCCAGCTTGTCATCGTCGGGAATTGAGGGTAGAATAGGCTCGTAGTAGCCACCACTTACCATCTCGACTTGTCCTCGTTTTACCAGTGACGCAACGCGTTGCAGAAAATCAGGATGAGCCTCCTCCATCCAATCGAGCAAGGACCCTGTATAGTGAAGTGCGAGCCGAACACCAGAGTGTCGCTCTAATGCCTCAACCATAGGTAGGTACGACTCCTCATAGACTTGCTGAAATACCCAGGGGAAGTTACCCACGGGCTGATGGTTGTGAAATAGCAACCCTAGATGAATGCTGCTGGTGCGTCCTATCGTCATATGTCCATCACCACCTATATATAATATAGCAGAGTAACATGTCGCCTATTCTCTATAGTACGACACGTCCCGAATTGAGTATTGAATCTCGTTTCTATGGCTTTTCTTTACTATATCACACGCAAGTCAACGGTAGGGGCATAATTCATTGCGCCCAAAGATGGGTTAGGAGGGGGTTATGTTGATGTAAGGAATCAATGCAGACGTGTTGCCGTTCCACTTCCCTCATCTTTGAGCGCAATGAATTGTGCCCCTACATCCCCAATAAATGCATTTCATGCTGAAGTGTCTCTGTCAGTCCATTCTCTAATAAGCGTGGTGAATAGCCTAGTTCCCTCTTCGCTTTCGCGTTGGTGGCAATATAGGTAGCACCTGCACTTACACGTAGGTACTCGGAACTGTACTCATCAGGAACTGAGACAAATTTCTCTACTACGCCCATCGTTGCTGACATAGCTTTCATAACTGATGGTGGTACCTCAATACGTGGAGCAGGAATGCCTGTAATTTTCTGTGCTATATGCATTGCTTCGACAAGCGTGTGTGTAGGGCCAGCGATGATATAGGTGCTACCAGGAGTGCCTTGTTGCATTGCGAGAATGTGTCCACGTGCGATATCGTTGACGTGCGCCCAGGAATATGCTGTCTGTGCAGGCAGAACGGGTAGTTTGCGTTGCAGGTATTGAATAAACGTTGTGCGAATACTACTTGTATCCTCCGGCCCATAGATCACTCCAGGCATGACAATCACCAATGGCAAGCCATCTGCGATCATCGGGTCGGCAACTTCGTAGTGTGCGACCCACTTAGTACGGTCATACTCGCTTAGCTGCGGACCTGTGTAAGAATAGTTTTCATCGACAAGTTTTCCATGTGTATCCGAGTTGACGGCGAGGGTACTGGTATAGACACCCTTTGCAATGCCTAGTTCTTTCATCAGTTCCAGAACATTGCGTGTCCCCTGAATATTGATTTTCTCTCCTTCGCTTTTGTCCTTGACTCCAATCTTGTACCAGCCCGCGATATGAAAAACGCCATCGACTCCTTGCATTGGGTTGCGCATACTCTCTTTGTCGGTTACATCACCTTGATGAACGGTGACACCGAGGTCAACAAGGCTTTGTGCTTTTGCGGGATTGCGTACGACGACGACAACCTCATGACCTGCCTCACGTAGTTGACGTGTGACATGGCTTCCTACGAAACCAGTAGCACCAGTTATAAAATACTTCATGAGTGTTGTTCCTCCTCTTGAATAGCTGTAGATGCGATTCGCTCTAGCCCATACAAAAGTGCTTGTAGGGCAGTAGAAAATTCGGGTGCGAAATGCACCTCAAACATACGTAATGTTGGTTGTTGTAAAGCTTGTTGCACGATAGGCGCAGGATCGGAGAGGTGCCATAGTCCGATCACAAGCGCATGTGACTGCAACAGGAGCGAGGCACCTTTTCCAGGGAGCAAGAATGGTAAACACTGTTCGAGTAATGAACCCGTGTACTCAAAATGCCCCAAAAGAAAGAGTTTGAATGCAAGGGCCGAGTCCAGATCAATATTTTGCTCAAGCATGGTATGGAGAATAGCGAGGAGACGTGTCAATCCCGGACGCGTTTCAAGTGGTTGACACAATACCTCGGCGACCTCTGGAATAGTACAAGGATGAGCAAGTGCTTCCAGATGTGCGTTCACTTCAGCAAACCAGACCGTGAGTTGCTGTTCCACCAACGTCAGGAAGAGGCTCTCTTTTGTCTTGAAGTAGAGAAAGACTGTTCCCTTTGCCAGCCCAAGTGCACGTGCGATATCAATCATCGTCAATGCCTCATAGCGTGTCGTCTGGAACAACTGCCATGTCATATCAAGAATAGCTTGTCGTCGCTCCTGCTTTTGCTCATCGTGTACCGCTCTATGCCGTGGAAGAGTGTTTCCCATATGTCCTCTCATGCATTCTTTCTAACAACTGACCATAGGTCAATTATAATTGACCTATGGTCAGTTGTCAAGAGAAAGAAAATAGTTTTTGCAGTGTTAACATTACAAACTTCTGATATATAACTCTTGCGTTATACGTAAACGTCAGGTTATACTTGTTATAGGCGATTCTGACTTTTTCCTCTATCTGTATGTCTCACGCATATGTATGATGATAGACATCCCGCCTATTATCAGGTCGTATGTACAACAGGAGGGCCGTTCATGTCTAAGGGAAAATTGTTTCCTTCTCGACGCGTTTTTCTCCCCTTCTCCCTTGCCTTTGTCCTTTTCTTGCTTGTCGCACCATTGGTGCTAGCCAGTCCTCGCGCATCGCTTGTGGGTCCCAAACAACGTTATCTTGTGTTAGGAGATTCGCTTGCCTTCGGTTATCAGCCTGACATCAACTATGATGACGGCTATGCCAACGACTTTTATAGTAACTTAAAAAGTTATGGTACGAACAAGCTTGTCAATCTTAGTTGTCCAGGTGAGAGTAGCACAACGATGATTAACGGTGGGTGTCCTGTTCCCGTGCTACGCAAATTTCCTTATATTGGTTCGCAGCTTGTTACCGCCTTGTCCTATCTTGCTCATTATCTGGGGCAGGTCAGTCCGGTAACGCTTGATATCGGCTCAAACGATATTTTGTCTGATATCAACAAGAGCACCTGTGTTATCAACACAAAAAAATTTGCTTTTGATTTAGCAACATTGGATACGAACCTCACGCAAACCATTCTGCCAAAGCTCCAGAGCGCGCTTGTCGTCAAAGGCAAACGTACTGGCGACCTGATTATGATGAATTATTACGACCCTTATCAAAACTCCTGTCCCAATACGGTGCCGTATATTCAAATTTTTAATCAGCATCTCGCGCGTGATGTTAACGGGTATGGTTCCATCGCCGACGTGTTTAGTGCCTTTGGTGGTGCTACGACTCCTAATGCGAACATTTGCAAGTACACCTGGGAGTGCGGTATTTTCCACAATGTTCACTCCACCAATGCAGGTTACAGTGTGATTGCCTCTGCCTTTGAACGCACTGTTGGCTACTAACTCCATTAGCAATCGCAGATTGGCGTCGTATGTAGAGGATATGTGTGTCGCTCGCTAATCTGCGGTTCCTTCTGTAAGGTGTTAATTATTCATAACAGGGTGTGCTAAAGCAGACCTGTACAAGAGCCACGGATGGTCGCTGAAGCGTAGTGGAGGTCCTGTACGGGTCTGCTTTAGCACACCCTGTTAGCAGTCACATATTTGGGGATTGTTGAAACGCGTGTCCACGTCCTCGGACATGATCAACAGCTATCAAGGGTGTAATAGAATTAGACCCCTACAGTACTTCTTAATCGTACAATGTTTCTCGTGTGCATTCTTTTGTTGCCTCGGATACTCTACATGACTTCCCCGAACTGTTATACTTACGGTATTAGTCTGCTATCTTTGATGTGATGGGTTTTTGTAGGGACCAATTTATCGCGTCCTTGGGGTGGGATGGGGATACACATTGGGGGAACGATTCGTTGCCGACGCGTTGCCCCACCGCACCCCAAGGACGCGATAAATTGGCCCCTACTGATAAAGGCATGTATAATACCTATGGCAACGACAAAACTTTTATTGGTGGACGATCATGGGCCGTTACGCAAGGCAT
>CAXUIS010000062.1:0-6203 GCA_964250915.1 uncultured Ktedonobacteraceae bacterium
AGCGAACCATCCATGTAGGGGCGCAATGAATTGCGCCCGCATGAATGGTTCGCGCTGAATAATAGGCAAGATTGGTTGCCGTGGGAAGCACGGCGCAATGAATTGCGTCCCTACAACATCCGCATTTCAGGGTGCCCTGTACTGCGTTTGCGAAGTTCAAACACACCTTCGCACATCCTGACAAGAGACGACAGGTCCTTTTGTCCATAGTCATTCGCATCGAAGTGCGAGTCTAGTTGGCGCAGGACAAGGCCCAAACGCGAAATTAGTACCCATTCGCTCTCTTTTCCCTCGGATGATTTCTTGTAGGCTCGCATGAGCAGCGCAATAAGTTCTGAACTTGGTTTTGTCATCACAACGGGGACTGATACTGGTGCTAGTGCGACTGGTGCAGGCGCATTATAGAGTGTTGTCGTAACTGGCGGAATTTGCGTTGGACTGTCAATATGAATTGGTGAATGCGTTACTTTAGGTTGGTGACTAGGTGGCAAAATCTGTTCTGTTGTTAAGAATACCGTACATGCCTTTGTAAGTGCAGGTGATGTGCCGAAACGTCCAATGCCAAGCACAATGCAGCCCGCAGAGCGAAGACGTTGTACAAGGGGAGTATAATCACTATCGCTGGTCACGATACAGAAGTGGTCGATGTGATCGCGGTAAAACATATCCATTGCATCAACCACAAGCGCGATATCGGCAGCGTTTTTGTGTGAAGAGGTAACTTCAGTATGATGAATTTGTTGAAGCCCGTAGTGCTGACTTAGCTCGTTCCAGCGTTGCATCGTTGGTTGTGCCCAATTGCCATAGACCCGTTTGGTTGTCACGCCACCGAATTTGCCTGCTTCAATAAGAATAGGGCCAATCAGGTCAGCGGAAATGTTTTCTCCATCAACCAAAAGCGCGAGTGGAGCAACTTGCGTTGTGCGTAGAAAAGAACGTACCAACCGTACACCTTGCGTTTTTACCCAACGGGTAAGTGAACGCTTCGGGTAACTGTGGAAGTGTCCGGTCTCTGAAGTATTGTCACTCATCAGTTTCGCCAACTTCCTTATTTGTACATATACATTGTTATATGTTGCTTTGCGTATCTCTTCTTAGAAGACGAAGAGCATAGGCAAATACAAAATATGTAACCCTATTACACATACGTCTCAGGGATAGTGAAAGTTTCTTGTCCTTGTTACGCGGGACAAATCAAGAAAAAGGGGCAGGTTGGGCAGCGAAATGGTTCGGCAGGGCGTGCAGGGTATTCGTTACGCTCCATTGCTTGCATTGCTTGTACTACCTCTTCGTAAAGACTTTGCTCTTTTTTCGTTGTCATCGTAATTGTCTGTGTTTCCCCTGTACTCATGTTATGGCTTTGTAGTTGTGGCGTCTGTCCAGGAAAGTGCTGACGATAGGCCAGCATGTAGAAGAGTTCACGCGTCTCCGCCACTGGTTTTTCTTTACGCTTACCAAAGCGTGTACGTTTGAAAGAGGGAGCTACGACTGACGCAGGAACGTCTTGTTTTTGTTGTGCTTCAACCTGCTGCTCTCTTTCGACGCGATCAATCGTGACCTGTACCGTCTTGCCATTCACCTCAACTGGATAGTGTGGGCGCATCTCCCATGTCACATTACTACGCCGTGTAAGATCGCGTTGGACCACCTCTAGCACCTCGTGTCCATGCTGCTCATATAGTTGTGCAAAGGGAGCCTTGTCCCCACCCACCTCTTGCCACTGTTGCGTGTAGAGGGCGCGAACCTCTTCGATCGTCGGCGAATTCTCTTGGAAACCCTGCATCTGGTTACGAACTATCTCAACCGTTTTCTGCGTTGCCTGCCAGAACAGAAGGTAGCTATCATCCGAATTGCCAAAGCGATAGAGCGTGTTATAGGCATATTGGCGCGGACAACGTAGATACGCTTCGATAGCCGATATATTCAGAGTCGTCGGCTTCATCGCACGAATAAACTCCTCGCTTAATACGTTCTCTGTGACGCTTTGTTGCTTGTCTGCATTTTGAGGTATCGCTGTACCTGACGTGTTCGTCCAGGCTACTTTTGTGATACGTCCCTCTGGTAATCCTGCCTCTAATGCATCAAGGTAGAGCGAACGTTTATAGTTTTTCTTGCCATAGCGTTCGCTGTAACTCAGGATTACAGCATCACGTGCGCGTGTCACGCCGACATAGAACAGGCAAGATTCGCCGCTTTCATGCGCCTTACTTTTATTGTTCTCTAGCTCGCTATCTAGCATACCCGTTGGGGCAGTAATCGCGCTACTGCGTGCCGTTGTCGGGAAACGTTGCTGCACAAGTCCTGGCATGTAGACAATCGGAAATTCCAGACCCTTGCTCGCATGGACCGTCATCACGCGTAACATATCGACCTGTGCCGTGCCCTCCTCTTCGTCGCTTTGCTGACGCTGTACGCCATCCTGCCGCAACAAGACAAGCAAACTGAGATACTCAAGGAAACCACGTACCTGCTCATCTAATGGGATACGCTGTGCTGGTAGTGGGGTATTTGCATCCTTACTACGTTGCAAGTCATAGTGGCGAGCAAGTTGAAGCAGGGCGTCATAGTCGGCGAGACGGTTATCGTCAGGTGTGATAAGCAGATCGCGTAGAATCGAAGTTTCGAGAAATAGGTATTGTGCTAATAGCGACCAGATCGTAGTATGTTGTTGCAGATCGTGCCAGATATCCGAGAGGCGTAACAGGCTATCACGTCCTTGCATACTTACAGTGGACGGTATTTCTCCGTTATAGAGCAACGCGCCAGGACTTGTTTGTTGCCCTTGTGCCGCTATGAACAGTGCTTCGATATCGCTCTGCGAAAGCGGATGCTCGTTTTGTCGTGCAAGCCGTAAGAGGCCCGACCCGTTGGAATCGGTCATGAGCAACAAGAGCGAGACAACATTTTTGATATGTTCTTGTTCAAACATTCCGCCGCGCTCAACTACGGGCAAACCCGCGCTTGCTAGTGTGCGCGAAATATTCTGTACCTGTGCGCGTGTGCGACACAGCACAATCATATCTTTATAACTATAGCCTTGTGTGTGCTTGTCCTGGATATCTCGTAGTAGTCCATCAAGTTCTGCATTCTCGTCTATTGCCTTTGCAATCGTAACGGCGGTCGTTTCCTGTGTCAAGCGTACTGGCTCGTTCTTTCCTGGCTCCTGTCCGAGTTCCAACTGCGTACAACGGAACGATTCCGCGATACGTACAAGATCAGGACGCGAACGATAATTGCGACTGAGAGGCAGGATAACCGCGCCTGGAAAATCATGCTCGAAGCGCGAAATATTCGCGGGTGAGGCTCCACGAAAGCCATAGATTGCCTGATTAGCGTCGCCGACCACCCAGACACGCCGCGCTTCACCTGCTAACACACGCAAAAGTACGCCACTTGCACGGTTCACATCCTGAAACTCATCAACCAGGATATGTTGATACTGCTGTTGCTGTGCCCGCAACACCTCTGGCTGCTCTGTCAATAGCTGGATTGCCTGCATAAGCAAGCCCCCAAAATCGCTATCGCCACGTTGCTGTAACGCCTCTTGATAAAGCGCGTACATCTGCGCAATCTCGATGGATTTCTCCGCCTTCTGTATCGCCTCTTCGTCTTGTGCCTCCTGAAGCATGGCCTGCGCCAAATGCATATACTGTTCAGGTGAAACAAGTTCATCTTTCGCACGCGATATAGCTTTGAGCATATCGGGAAAATAGTATGCCGGTGCGTGAAGATTCTGGTAGTGACGCAGGTTCATCCGGTTCGCTTGTTGACGTAGAAGAAAATAGCCCTCGGCCTCATCAAGCAAAGAAAAATCAGGACGTAGCCCTACGAGTGTGCCATATTGACGAAGAAGGTCAGCGCAATAGGCGTGAAATGTACTGACTTTAGGTAGTGGCCCAACAAGGACTTGCTGTAGCCGCTCCTCCATTTCCTGTGCCGCTTTACGCGAAAAGGTCAGAGCCAAAATATGTTGTGGTAATACACCAAGTGTACGGACAGTATGCTCAATGCGTCCGATCAGTGTACTTGTTTTACCACTGCCCGGTCCAGCCACAATCAATGCAGGTGTTGGAGCCTCAATCGCGGCTTGCTGAAATGTATCATAGGTTTTACTCTCTTTGAGCGTAGCTACTTTGAGTGTGTCTTCCTGTGTAGAAGGCTTTTGTGGATGTTTAAGCAGCGCCGCGAGACGGTTCAGCAATGCAAGCGGCGAGACAAAAAAGGTTGCTGCAAGACGTGCAGGCGGTACGCGTTCGATAAAATACAGCGTTTTTACACGTTCGAGTGGCATCAGTAGCTCGGCTGCGAAGATATTTGCCGCTAATTCACGCTGGCTACGTGGGTTGTAACTCTGCCCGATACCAAGTCGCTCCTGAAATTGTTCCGCATCCGTTGCGCTTGTCGAGCCTTCCTGCACATCTGCTTCATAACATGGGTCCTTGCTGGATGGAGTATGTGTAGCGTCTTGCGTTGCTATGTTGCCAAGCAGAGCGTCTATGTTTGAGGTAGGAGCGCAATGTAGTAACGCGTGTCCCAACTCATGTGCCAACGTAAAACGGCGTAGTGTTTCGGGCAGACCGCGACATAGCCAGATCAAGTGTTCGTTTTCGTCCGGGTCTACATAACCATATGTGCCCTCTGGACGACTCTCAGGGTGAAACGTCTCAACCTGCAAACCAAGCCACGTCACCACGTCATCTATCGGTGTGCGGTCATCGCTCCACATTGGAAATGCGGCTCGAAACCGTTGTACCACAAGACGCGCCGCCTCCTCTGCCATCGTTCGCATCCGTTCATCCATACATACCCTCGCAAAAAGAAATAATGTTATAGTTGCTACCTGTACATTATAACGTATAACGCTGATGTCGTGGGCTAGTTGGAAAACGACGGGCATATATGCGTATAATAGTCTTGACGCTAGATATAGTTTGCGTTTTAAAGGGTAAAGAAATCATGGCTACGAAAATTACCTCATTTCGTCGAATTAGTCTTGTCGGTGGGATAGCAATAGCAGCATCGCTTATTGTCAATCTGATTATAAGGTTTATTGCTCTCACTTGGCTGAATATATCTCCTAAATTTGGACCAGTAGGTATAGGCCCTGTGATTTTCTGGTCGATCATAGGAGGTATCGGAGCTATTCTTGTCTTTTACTTAGTGACACGTCTATCGAATCAGCCTTTGTTAGTGTATGTGATTGTTGCGTTTGTGGTATATGTCTGTACTTTCATACCAGATGCATTACTTCTCACGCGTAACCCTCCAATTTTTCCCTACACGACAGCAACTGGCGTTCTCGTTCTCATGGCTATGCATGCGGCAGAGGCGACTATCATGTTGCTGACCCTTGTGCGAGTTGGCAGGCCAAGGGCTGTTTGAGTTACATTGTGGGACAACGTACTGGAATTCTTTTCTTTCTTCCTTTTCTTGAAAGGCTCTACATGCAATGAATGCAGATGAGATACTTGAGGCGGCAAGAACAAGCACAACGCCTCCACATGGCTGGGTTGTGTTACCCCTCTCTCGTACGAAGGTTATGCTTGGCATCGCTGGCTGGCTGTTTGGTATTGTCTTAGGGCTTGGCCTCTTTACTCTCGCAGCGTTTGCTACTATTCCCTCTAATTTTCAACATGGTATAGGTATTGCACTGTTTACGGTGTTCTTGCTCGCGGCTTTTTTGTTCGTCGGACTTGGCAGTATCTGGATGCTCATACTGGATGTGCTACGTTTAATGCAGTCGCAAAAGCATTTAATTGTGATTACACCACAGGACTTTGTAAAGCAAGAGGGGCAAAAAATCGTTACTGTTCCATTGACGAACATACGTCATGTAACAGCACGTGGCACACCTCCACCAGATCGTACTGTTCCAAGAGGTCCCGTTATAGCGCAATTACCGACGATGGGCGAGCGTATGGGTAGTTTCTTCTTAGGGCACGCTATAACACGTGAGGGTGCTAGTACTCAGCGTAAACGTAGGCGCACTCCTACCACGCTTGCCTTTGTCGATACACGTACTGATGATGAGGTTGTTGTTGTCACTGACGGTGCCTATGGCGATCCATTCATGATTGCGGCTCTGCTAAAACAATATGCCGCCTCTGTAATGTGATTGGTGGTATGGTTTGTGGGTTTTGGGGGTTTTGGCCAAAAAAAAAACAAAAACAAATTTTTTTTATAGAGTGAATTTTTGGCAAATT
>CAXUIS010000062.1:6213-21439 GCA_964250915.1 uncultured Ktedonobacteraceae bacterium
TTGTTGTGGGGTTGTTCTCCCCAACACCCCCAACCCCCCACAAACCATACCCTTATTGTATTCATCGCTGAATTTTGCCCAATGGAGGGAATGCTGTGTTATTAGCAATTGATATCAGTAATACGAATATCAAGTTTGGTCTGTACCAGGATACAATCATGAAGCATCACTGGGTGGTATCCACTGCACGACAGCGTACCACTGATGAATATGCGATGGTGTTGTTCGGCTTGATGCAGCACGGGGAATACACATTCAGTGATATTGATGATATTATTATTTCTAGTGTTGTCCCACCGCTCACGCCAGTATTTCGTGACCTTGCTATACGCTATTGTAATAAAGAGGCATTGTTTATCAACTATGAAGTGGACCTTGGTGTAAAACTATTGGTGGATAATCCCTGGGAGATTGGGGCAGACCGCATTGTTACCTCGCTTGCCGCACATTATCTCTATGGTGGACCTGCCATCATTATCGCTTTTAGTACCGCCACCACATTTGATGTTATATCGCCGGAAGGAGATTTTCTGGGTGGTGCGATTGCCCCTGGTCTTGTGATTTCGGCTGAGGCACTTAGTAGTGCGGCGTCACGATTGTATAGAGTAGACCTTACGCCTCCGTCCTCGCCGCTTGGCAAAAACACGATTGAGAATATGCAGTCAGGCATCATCTACGGACACGTAGGACTGGTACAGGGGTTGATCGCTCGCTTGCGCCGTGAGATACCCAACGTTCCAGAAGACAAAGACGTAAAAATAATTGCACACGGTGGTTTAGCACAATTAATGGCACCCATCATTCCTGAAATACAATATGTCAACCAATTTCTCCCTTTGGAGGGTCTGCGTCTGGCCTACGCGCATTTACACGCGTAATTGATAAATTATGACACATGAATACACAATGTCGGTAGGGGCAGCAATTCATTGCGCCCGAAGATGGGTGGGGACGGGGACACGTTGTCACGAGATTCGTATTGGGACATTTGCCCCACTCAACCCATCTTTGGGCGCAATGAATTGTTGCCCCATACGCATCAAGATAAAAACTGTTGAGATTACTATGGGTCAAAAACAGGTCGGCAAAAGCATGACAGGGCTTGCCCCTGTCATGGGCTATTGCCCCACACGTTCTTACAAACTATGCAATTCTTGTTCAAAACAAGGAAGGTGAATTTACGATGGCTGATACAGTCAGTGATTTTCTTTTGAAACGTCTTTCGGAATGGGGTATAAAGCTTATTTATGGCTATCCAGGTGATGGTATCAATGGTCTTTTAGGAGGTTTAGAACGTCATCCCGACCTCATAAAATTCGTGCAGGTGCGCCACGAAGAGGAAGCTGCATTCATGGCATGTGCTCACGCTAAATATACACATGAAGTGGGTGTGTGTATGGCGACTTCTGGCCCTGGTGCGATTCATCTTTTGAATGGCTTGTACGATGCCAAAGCTGACCATCAACCTGTCGTTGCCATTGTTGGTCAGGCTGCTCGTGCTGCCATTGGTGGACAGTATCAGCAAGAGGCTGACCTGCAAAACCTGTTCAAGGATGTGGCAGGTGAGTATGTGCAGACCGTTACTGATGCGGTACAGGCACGTCAGGTCATCGACCGTGCGGTGCGCATTGCGCTTGCTGAACGTACTGTTACCTGCGTCATTCTGCCGAAAGATGTACAAGAGCTAGACGCGGTGACACAGCCACCACACAAGCATAATACTGTACACACAGGGACAGGTTTCTTCACTCCATACATTGTTCCCGCTCAGGACGATCTGCAAAAAGCGGCAGACATCCTCAATGAAGGCAAAAGAGTAGCGATTCTCGTTGGTGCGGGCGCGAAAAATGCTGCCGATGAAATTACTGAGGTTGCTAACCTGCTTGGGTGCGGTGTCGCCAAAGCACTGCTTGGAAAAGAGGTACTTGCTGACGAACTACCCTTCGTGACAGGCTCCATCGGTCTGCTCGGCACAAAACCAAGCTGGGATATGATGATGGAGTGCGACACACTCCTTATGGTTGGTTCTAGCTTCCCCTATTCGGAATTTTTGCCAAAAGAGGGACAAGCACGCGGTATCCAGATCGACATCGACGGTCGCATGTTGAGCCTGCGCTATCCGATGGAACTGGCCTTAATCGGCGATAGCAAACAATCGTTACGCGCACTGCTTCCACTTTTGAAGCACAAGGAAGACCGTGCGTGGCGCGAGAAGCTTGAGTCGGAAATTCAGGATTGGTGGAAGGTCGTGGAGAGTCAAGCGATGCAGAGCGCGGACCCCATCAACCCACAACGTGTTGCCTGGGAATTGTCTGCACGCTTGCCTGACAACTGTTTGTTCAGTGCCGACTCTGGTACGACCGCGAACTGGTATGGGCGTGTTATCAAAATGAAAAAAGGCATGCAAGGATCACTCTCCGGTGGCTTAGCAACGATGGCGGCTGCCGTTCCCTATGCAATCGCGGCTAAATTTGCCTACCCAGAGCGTCCCGTGATTTCGATGACCGGTGACGGTGCCGTACAAATGCTTGGTATCAACGGGTTTATCACTGTTGCTAAGTACTGGCGTGAATGGAGCGACCCGCGTTTGGTCTTTGTTGTCTTCAACAACCGTGACTTGAATCAAGTGACATGGGAGATGCGCATCGAGGGAGGCAATCCAAAGCTAGATGCAACACAGTCTTTGCCCGACTTCCCCTATGATACTTATGCGGAGTCGATTGGTTTGATGGGTATTCGTGTGGATAAGCCTGAGGACCTCGGCCCAGCATTTGATAGAGCACTGTCTGCGGATCGACCTGTGGTCATGAACGTCTACACAGATCCAAATGTACCAACGCTTCCACCACATATAACAGTAGAGCAAGCACAAAAATATACTTCCGCACTCTTAAAGGGCGATCCAGAGGAGGGGAATATTGTCGTGCAGTCGATTAAGGGCGTTGTTCAAAGCGTCTTGCCGCATAAAGAATAAAATGTAAGTATAATGTAGTGCACTTTTGTCTCGCGTGCGTATAGTATGCGATGAGAGTGCACTACATCAGAATTTATACAAGAGCGTTCAGGGTTTTGCTAAAAAGTTCATGATAAGTTTACCAGCACCTTGAGCATTTGAACCAGAAAGAAGTGACTGATAATTTGTAATACAGGTATATGTGTTCTGATCAAAGGCAGTTGGATTTGCCCAATTCCAAGGATCATTAGGGTTTCCGTCTCCCCTAATCAAGGTTCCAGGCGTAAGTGCCCACGCGATAAGTCCTACATTTAGCTTTTTGATATAATTTAGAAAAGTAGGTACAACAGTTGTCGGATTGGAAATGCATCCACTGGATGTATCTTGATCTTGATTCCACTCATTAACACTTATAGGTACATTGACAGCAGTAACAATATTTCCCCACCAGGCGTTCCACTGCAACTGAGTCAAATGCTGCGTTTCACTAAAGTAGGGATGAACAGCATAAACAATATTTGCACCAGATAGAAGATGGCTAGGAAGCTGACTTAGACTTTCCCCACCACCTTCTCCTTGAACAAAAACGAGATTATGTGCCCCTGTTGCTCGCACAGTATCTACTAGCTGTTGCATTCCAACGTACTGAACACCATTATAAACTCCGCCCGACTTCCACAAATCCATTGTCCAATCGGTAGGAATTCTAGGCTCATTGAATAAATCAAAGAAGACTCTCTGATTGCCTTTGTAGTGCTGAGCTACAAAGTGCCAAAACTTGATACTATCCTGAGTTGCCATAATCTCGCCTGTTGTTGTTTCTGTTTGTAGGTTGAGAATGATATTCATGTTTTCCATGCCTGCCCATCTAACAGCCGTATCCATAGCTTTAAGGTAGTCTGGGTCTATGGCATTGGGGTTATTTGGGTCTGAAAACAAATTCGTCTCTACAACCTGAAAGTCTACAACATTTGAATGCCATATTTTCTTCGCTGCCTGCATCTCTGCAAAGGTAAAGTGCTTATATTCAACACTATTTTTCCAATTCGGCTCAAAGAGTGCAGGAATGTGAACACCATAAGGGATATAACGTTTCCCGTTATTGTCTACAATTATTCTCCCCTGCACAGAGTAGGAAGTCGGGATACTACTTGTGCTTACACTTTGCGTCGGCTGAGCATAAGAGCGCCGTGGCAACGTAGTCCGTAGATTGGAAGAGGGACTATAATTAAGAAAGGCAAGTACCGAGTTTCCCCCTACCAACTCGCTGAGAATACCAAAACTAACGAGAAGTAAGCATGCTACTAAAAGTCTAGAGAAAAATCGTTTTCGTACCATCGTTTTTCCTATCTTATAATATAGATGAGTTCACTAAAAGGACTTCTTTATCAAATATATCGTCACTTTCAGAAACCTCCATACCCTAATCATTTTTAAAGGAAGTGGTAGTGTTATGCACTTAGGTATGCAAAAAAAATCGTTGTTGAGCACTAAGATTGCTCAACAACGATAGAGGGTACCCATGATTATATAGGGGTAACATGGCCGACTTAGAATTCGAGATGCTGTATATCAGCAGAGATTTTCTTTGGCTTGCATCCTTCTCCTTATCTGTATTACACATCCGATACCCATCCCACCAAGTAAGTAAAGGAAAACTGCGGCCTCTGTACTTTCTAGCGGTACATCCAGGAAACTAATAACCGGAATGGCGGTCATTGCTAGTATTGCAGCCAATAGAAGAACACGCTCTTCACTAGCAGCAAAGCGGTAGTACCGCCAGCATAAGAAAATAATACTAGATATGAGTAGCACAGTGATGAGCAACCAAAGGATGCCGCCCTCTAATGCGATATTAAGGTATTGGTTGTGGATACTCACTCCATGTGCGTCTAATTGATTTGCACGCCCTATAAGTAGTCGTTCATAGTAGACATGAAACTGTTGCAGCCCTATACCTATAATAGGGTTCGCGGCAATCAGTTTGATTGCCACCTGCCAAAGGAAGAGGCGATTGGAGCTAGAAGAATCGGGATGGGTGAACTGTGATAGAATTTTGCCTGGAAAAAGCAAAAGACCACCAAGTGAAACTAGCACTAGACCAATAAAGAGCTTGAAGCGTTTTGTAATAATAAGCGCAACAACGAGCACAATGCCTACTGCAACGGTGACACTACGTGTTCCCGACCCAATGATTTCAAGCACGGTAGCTACTGTCATAATCGCCCCAATAAGGCGCACTAACCAGTTTTTGCCCAGAAGCCAACAGGCAAGAGAAACGGCAAAGAGATCGCTTAGAAAGAAACCAAAAGCGACGGGACCAAAAGACGGTCCAGACAAACGCCCTTGATTGGTGCTTGGGTCCTGTATACTGCCAAGTATGGATGGTACCTTCACATTCAAGGCTTGAGCCAGACCTATGAGATAGAAGACGAGATTGCCGAGCAAGATAGTCACCATAAATGCTGAGATGCTTTTGATGTAGCCGAAGAGTAACGTCCCACTAAAGAAAGCAATAAGAACGAGCAGTTCTTCATAAAGTCGCTTATTCGCTCCATAGATATTTGCATCAGTTGCGAACTCTGGAACATGAATGAAAGAGATAACCGCAATAGCAAAGAAGAGCAACATTAACAAGTGAGGTAAGCGAAACTCGAAGCGCGGACGTTTCAATACAATGATAAGCAGACAAAGTACTAATGGCAATTCGAGTGGACGTATAGTATGTCCAGGTACTGGTATGAGCACAGATGGAAATCCAGCTCCAATGAAGATTAAGATCAGAGCGAGACTTGGCCTCTGCAAGGCAATACCAACAACCGCCACACCTACAACAAGTGCTACGGCAATATATGGAGAAGAACCAATAGTACATCCTACGATAACAGCGATAAGTAAGAAAATAAAGACAACAATTAATGTTATCTGCCTTCCTGAAATTGGCAACCGTTTTGCTTGTTGTATGTCAGATGATAGAGTCTGCGCCATTGCTATCTTAACCTTCGACCTTTAAAGGAGAGCCTTGAATTTGATCATTGTAGTTATTGGTATCGTTCGTCCAATGTGGAGAAACAGAGACAGGTGGAGGTGTAACGTCAAATCGACGTGCAGGTAGCGACTTTAACACTTGTGGGGACCACGAATGTGGAGTGTTCTCATATGACTGAGAGAAATTGGTGGCAGTATTTGCAATAGTCTTTCCTACTGGCACCTCTGATTTCCGATACTGATTAGTATAGAGGTATGAATGGTGCTGCTGTGTTTGACGGTTAACAACAACACCAAGTATTGTAGAATGAAGTTTTTGAAGTGCTTGTTCAGCTTTTTGTACTGTCTCGACCTGCTCTTTGCCTGCCTCAATAACTAATATACAGCCATCAGTAGCAGAGGCTAATTCTAACGCTTCTGGTCCCTCGTTTAGAGCAGAGGTATCAAAAATAATAAAATCTACTATTCCTCCTGTTGTTCTACCGTTCATACTCTGATTTGGACGTAGCAACCACCCTAAGAGTGCTTTTAATTCTGGTGTACGCAATATCATCGTCGAAGTTGGAGGCTTTGGACCACTTGGTAGAAGCCATAAATTGGGTATTTGTGTGTTCCATTGGCTAAGCCATGAAGTAACGAGGTCCATCCGTTGCTCTTGAAACATACGTATTTCTGACAGGCTGTTTGTCAACCCTTTACCATTAGGACAGCGCAATACTTCATGTAGCGATGGTCGTGTTAGATTTGCATCAACAAGCAACACACGCATTCCTGCTTGCGTTAGTGAGAGTGCTAGATTTAGGGAAGTAGTGGAGACTCCAGCACTTGGTCGCAGACTGGTAACGGTTATTGAACTTGAAACCTTTTCAAGAGCACTAAAATTCATACCTATAGTGGCAAACGCCTGCTCTAGTGCTTCATTTTTTACCGTTAGGAGACTCACTGGTCCCTTCTCGTCGGTTGCGATGACCGGAACCTTCCCTAGTGCCTCTAATTGCGTCAAATTTTCCACATCATCTACCGTCCTAATTGTCACATTTAACCAGTCAAGAAGCAGCATCAATATCGCTAATAACAGGAAACTTAGAACTGCTGCAACAAGTGTGTTGATTGTAGTTTTTGGGCTAATTGGAGTATCAGAAGGTAAAGCACGCGAAACTACTGTTAGGCCACTAGATACGCGGTATAACTGTAAGTTAACATCATTGTAGTTTGCTTGTATAGAACTATACGTCGCCTGAGCACCGTTGAAGACATCCTCTTGGTGATTTATAGTATCTTGCGTAGCATGATTATTCTGAAGCGTAGTTAATTGTGCTTGTGCATCGTCTCTTGCTCTCTTTGCAGCAAGTAGGTCCTGCGAAAGTTTGCTTTCAACATTTTGAAGTTGCGCTGTTGCTTTTGTTGTTTGAATTTGAATGAATGTCTCGGCTATCTGATTAGCGAGATCGGCTGTCATTTGCGCATCATTATATCGTACATGTATAGCAATAACCTGTGTATTGTTCTGTGGAGTAGCACTCACAGCCGACGAGAGTTTGCCAGCATCCACTCCGGGCATCTTTTGGGCAACCGCTTGTAAAACCTCTGGACTATTAATGAGCAGTGCATAGCTTTGGGCAAGTGCTTGATCAGTGAAGACATTGTTGTTATCCGCAGTCACTGAACTATTTACCTGAATAAGGGCAGCTGAATCATAAATAGGTGCCTCGCGCTTATTTATAAAATATGTAATACCAGTGCAAACAATCACTCCTACAAGAATAATCAAGAGCGAACGCCGAATAACCCAGCCATAATGTTTTAACCCCGTAAGCATATCTCTATTTCTACTCCTTAATATTCATCTTTTCAGTTTTCTCTACCACCTCTTCAAACATATTTTTACATATACTTTGAATAAGCTGGTCGGGACTTTGTATCGCGTGTATTATAACTCATTGTGCTAGAATGCATACTAGAAACTAGAGAAATTTATCCAAATTGGCTACATACAGTACAAACTTCTTTGTTTCAAGCATCTTCAAAATAACATTTACTATATTCGTTCTGAAGGTATGATCATTGAAGTGGTTGAATGATGTGGTGGTCGCAATACATTGAATGAAATTTCAGCGCGTAGTAAACCAAATTGTTCAGATGCCTGAATAGTATGACGACCTATACTCCAGTTTTCGTTGACCAGGATTGTTATATCAAAAGTTCCACTCTTATCAAGAGTAAGAGTATTACCTGAGATAGTCCCTTGCGTTCCATTAGGAACAGTCTGCACTCCACTTTTAGTATGGATAGTTTGAAAGGTTGGTCTTAGGGTGATAGTAAGTGATGAAGATTTGTCGCGGCTGAGGATAACTATCCCTCCCGCAATGAAGTTCTGACCCTGTACATGTAGTAAATCACCTAACGTTGCATGTGTTGCTTCAACAAGGCGAAGTACTGGCGTCAGCCTACCAACTTCAAAACCAGCAATACTGGAAAAAATAACAACGAGTACCATAACAGCTGTTAGCAACCCAATCCTACGATACGTTGTTGAAAGCTTTTCTGCTAGCTGTGTTTTCGGTAAAAAAAGTCCTTCTCGCGCAGGTTCTTTTTGAGAACTTGATCTAATGTCATATGCCCATAGTGATCGACCTCTTTGCATATTAGAAGGAAGAGTATTAGAGTAAGAAACATCAATCGGGATAGATGTATTAGCATCATGGATGTGAGTCGTCTGTAAGGAATTGTCTCTTGCGAAAGATGTCCTTATAGGAAGCATTGTTCTCCCACACGACTCACATTCAGTTGTATCACCTAGAAGCGTTGCCGCACAAAATTCACACGTACGCATGTCTATCCTTTTTCTTCTCTTATCGAGAAGTCTACTTGACCATAACTACATGAAGCAAACATCTTCCCTTCTTGTGAGACGATTTGCTACATTGTTTGCATTGGTCATAGTACAAATATGCCAAACTATATCTGTACGTTCGACAAAACATGCGTCTTCAAATGGAAGGGCATTCCTGCCAAATTTAAGAGTACCTATACTCCAGAGTTCTGTGCGAAGAAGTTCATAATGAGCTGACCCGCGCCCTGTGCTGTTGAGTTGGGGGTCAGATACCTGTAGTGGGAGCGACAGGTATAAGTAGGTTGATCAAATGCAGTAGGCTTTGACCAATCCCAAGCGTCATTCGGATTTCCATCGCCTCTAAGCAGGGAACCCGGCTCTAATGCCCAGGCAATAAGTCCAATATTGAGTTGCTTAATGTAGTTTAAGAAGGTTGGCACTAATTCTGGCCCATTAGACATACATCCGCTATCAGGACTCTGATACTGATTCCATTCAGTTACTGTTATAGGAGCATCAACAGTTTTAGCTGCAATCCCCCACCAGTTATCCCAATCTGATGGTGAGCCATGCTGCAATTTACTAAAGTAAGGATGAACCGCATAGATGATGTTTTCGCCGGAAAGCAGGTGAGTAGGGAGCTGGCTTAGGCTTTCGGCTCCTCCTTCACCTTGAACAAATACGAGGTTTTGTGCACCTGTTTCCCGAACTGTGTCAACGAGTTGCTGCATTCCTACGTATTGTACTCCATCATCTATACCACCTGACTGCCACAGGTCCATCTTCCAGTCCTTTGAGTCTCGTGGTTCGTTAAACAAGTCAAAGAAGACATGCGGGTTGTTTTTGTAGTGTGCCGCGACGAACTGCCAAAAGTGGACACTAGCCTGTGTAGGTAAAATCTCGTGAGTCGTTGTCTCTGTCTGCAAGTTGAGAATAGCGTTCATATTCTCCTGATTGGTCCAGGAGACTGCCGTATCCATTGCCGCGAGATAATCCTGATCGGGTGTATCCGGGTTGTTCGGGTCGGGGAACAGGTTTGATGCAACTACTTGATAATCAATCACGTTTGAGTGCCATATATTATGTGCTGCTTGCACTTCTTCAAAGTTAAAATGCTGGTATTCGCTGCTATTTTTCCAATTTGGTTCAAAGAGTGCTGGAACGTGAACACCATAAGGAACGTACTGGTTTCCGTTATCATCTACTATCTGTCTTCCGTCCACATGATAAGGAGCAGTATCTACAAGGTTAGGTTGTGGCGGGGATGCCGCCACACGTAAAATACCCGCCATCACTCCTGCTACGACAAGGGAACCTAGTATTGACGAAGCGAATATCATCTTCTTCGGGAATATCATATCGATTTCCTACCTCCACTATGGGTACTGTTACTTTGTTTACAGACTATAAAAGCAGTACTAGAGATATTTTCTTTCCTCTATATATTTGTGCATAATTCATTTCTGCTATCCTAGTACTACTTTACAGACGGATAGTAGACAGGTAACATTGTACTTTTGCTGCGAATTAGTACCATTGGCACTTAAATATCATAGTTAATGGATGAAATCGAGTTTTGTCTATACGTATGTCTAAGATCAATAACTACTAAAAGTGTAATCGACTGTATTAGATGAAAGTTGTACTATCTCAACTCATATCCAGTACTCATTACCTATTCTCAACTCTATATTTCGCATTGCGATTTGAATGCACTGTATACTATTACAAGGTTCTTTATCCAAAGTTTAAAGCTTTCTACATGAAACATATGTACTTCTTTGACACAGAAGATATAGCTCATAAACGAGAATATTATTAATGAAGCTTATTTTATTTAAATGAGCAGAACTTATTTGCTAAAAGTAATCCGTAGGGGACAATAGCATGAAAGATACTTCTTCGCGGCGACCTTCAAATCGTCAGTTTCGTCCAATTCCTCTTCTTTTTATGGAGGAAGAAGATAGGGTGCTGGAGAATGTGCACAGTGGGCATGAGCAAATGGGAGAGGCGCGATCTGTATTGGTTCAGCAGAAAAAAGTAGATGCTTTTATAGATGATGATCCGACAATACGAGTTGTGCCGAAGAGACGTATTAATGTAGACGACGAAGTAACTCAACGGCTTGAAACTCCTCACATCTCACGTAATATCGCTCCTGACAATACGTACGATAAAACTAATAATATAGAGATGTTAGATACGCTCTCACTTTACGTCTTTGGTGCTAAGAAGCTAACGACGCCTATACTACCACCTGACGAAGACGACGACTTTGAGAAACAAAGTACCATTCCGATGTTAGTCCTCAAAGACATATCGCATCGGCAAGGTACAGAAGCACAACAGATGCAGTCAGAGATCTCAGGAGCTGCAGGAAATGCTGCTGTCATCGGTATTGGTAACATTATCGGAAGTATTCTTAAGTTTGGTAGTAACTACCTACTTCAAGTAGGATTTGGTGCATCTGCATACGGCCTCTACTCAATTGGATTTTCGATGGTCACGTTTGTTGCGGCAATTTTTAATTTGGGTTTCGGCGACGCTGCGGTTCGTTATACGTCTATTTATCAAGGCAAGCAGCAAATCAGTTCGCTGCGTGGCCTTGGAATCTTTTGTTCTGCTATAGCTGGAATAATGGGTCTGCTCGGTGCTATCTTCATCTTCTTTTATGCTCCAGTCCTGGCAGAAGGTAAACATGAGCCTGCTTTAGCTCCACTTATCCAATTGATGGCTCCGATGGTCCCATTTTTGTGTATGCAAACCGTTTGGTTCGGTGCATTACAAGGTTTCAAAGCCTTTAAATGGCGTATGATATCAGATAGAATTCTTCAACCCTTAATTCTGCTCCTACTAACAGCAGGCTGTTTCCTTTTCTACCGTAAAATCGAAGGTGTTGCGTTAGCCGTCGTTATAAGTACTATAGTTGGGACAGTAGCTAGCCTCTATTTTCTTTTCACTATCATTTCTGGCTTTGTCAAATCGGGTCCCGAACGTTATGAGGTCCGCGAATGGCTCAGTTTTGCTACACTCAATTTTCTAACCTCTCTCACTGAAATCGTGCTCGAGTCAGTAGATACCTTACTTCTTGCTATTCTCGCGGTTCCAGGTTTGCAAGTTGGATTGTACAATGCTGCTATTAAGTTTAGTGATTTTATTGCCATGCCCATGTTTTCTGTTAACACCATGTTTGCCCCAACCATCGCGGAATTATATAGCAAAGGCGAGACAGAGAAGCTTAATGCCATGTTTAAAGTGGTCACAAAATGGGCAATTACCTTTAGCCTTCCCATCTTCTTCGTCGTGAGTCTCTTCACTCAGTCGCTTTTGGGCTTATCTGGTAGCACTTTTGTAGCTGCTTGGCCTCTCATGGTTGTCTCAGCAGTAGGCAGCATGATTAATTCTGCTACTGGCATTGTCGGGTACATGTTGGTGATGACAGGGAAGCAGAAGCTTTCATTTTTTGACTCATTTCTGGCACTCGTTCTGAACATTATATTTGGTGTTCTTTTGATTCCGAAGCTTGGAGCTATGGGCACCGCTATAGGCACTACTGTCACCTTGGGTCTAGTGAGCGTGATACGTTTGTTACAAGTGCGTTTCCTGCTTAAGCTTCAACCGTTTAGTTGGGGAACGCTTAAACCAATTGGAGCTGGAATGGTAAGTGCGGCATGTACAGGAGGATTACTTTTTCTATTCAGGCATATTAACCTATTATTTCTCCTTGCGTTTATCCCAGTTTTTCTGATTGGATATATAGCAATGCTCTTTTTATTGAAAGCTAGCCCAGAGGATCAGATCGTTCTAGCTTCGCTTAAAAAGAAGTTCTTACGCGGTAAGAGCAAATAGCAGAAAACACTCTTGAATTAAAGTTCAAAATGTAAAGCCTCATTCTCAAAAATAGGACCCCTCTTTTATAGAGGGGTCTCATACTTTCTCAAAGTGATGTGTGATTAACTAGCTGTGTACAGGCATAGTGATAGCTGTCTCTCTTTCAGAAGCATCTTCCTTCTTATTGTAAGCGAGGACCTTAGCAATAATGTTGTTCACACCAATCCCCCAAGAGTCCCAATTGAGCAGTTCCTCAAAAGCCTTCCTGCTTGCTTTTACCATATAATTATACTTTTGGGGGTCCTTGTAGATAGTAGCAATCACCTCTGCATAAGCATCACCTCTTGCACTAAATGGAAGCATATAGCCGTTTTCGCCATTCTTCACCATTTCAGAAATCCCGTTAATGTTTGTTGTGATGACTGGTAATCCATAAGCGTTGGACTCACCAATTACGTTAGGTGTGCAATCAGCTCTTGTCGGTAGCAGTAAAAAATCAGATGTTATAAACAACTGACATAGTTTTTCGTACTCTTGCTCATTGTTTTTATTCAAGTAAGGAATAACTGTCATTCTCTTGTGAGTAATGTGTTTAGGAGGAGTGCAGCCGCATACGATGAGTTCGGCGGCAATGCCCATTTCTTCTAGCTTTAGAAGTGTCTCAAAAGCGATGTCACCTCCTTTTCTTTGCCAATCAATTCCCATAAGCAGCAGCACACAACGATTTGTTTTTTCCCTCTCTTCACTAATACTACGTGGAGGCGGTGTATCAAAATTAGGTCCAGTATGAATAATATGAACTCTGTCTGCTGCCACATGGTAGTCTGTTATAGCCGATTGAGCGGCCCATGAGGAGGAATAGATAGCAGCATCAGTCCTTTTAAGTGCTCGCTCCTGAATAGTTCGAGTTTCGTAAATTGATCGATTGGTGAGATTTGTAAAAGCAGGGTAATAATCGTGAACTAAAGCAAACGTTGAATCGTCTACTGTCACGATAGGAATATCTGTTTTTAAGAACGCTATTTCTGGCGAGGCTTGAACTGCAACAATTACATCAACAGGGTGCTTAGCAAGCCACTTTGTGGTTATGTGTGCATAGCGCTTTGCCCTTAGAAAGCTAGCATAGTGGAAGAAATTCTTTTTTAGAAGTCGTTTAGACACTTCATGAGTGAGTCTGCCAACAACCTTCTCCCAGAACGCATCTATTGGGCCAACGTAGAATACATCTCCACTGTGCTTCTGAATAGCATTACCCATGTGATAGAGAGCACCCGACCATGAACGTTTGTCGCGTGGGTCCAATCCTGTTAAAAATGCTATCTTAGGACGTTCAGTACCAGGATGTAAAGTAGCTCTCCTCGATACATCTTGCTCGCCTCTCTTCTCACTGTCTTGTGCTAATGCCTCTTGATACACCTGAAGTGTCTCTCTCGCATACGCTTCAATGGTGTATGGTTGTGCTTGTGTATGACCAGTCTTAATGAGGCGTTCACGAAGTGCTGCATCAGTTAACACTTGAGCGATGGCATCTGCTAAAGGTTGAGCATGAGAACAATCAGCGCGGAGCACAGCATCACCTGCAATTTCAACACTGGCTGCTTCGGGACTTGCCACAACAGGTGTCCCACAGGCCATTGCCTCCGTTGTTGGCAAACCATGTCCCTCGTGTTTTGAAGGAAAGACGAGCGCGCTCGCTCCTATATAGAGAGGTCCTAGGTCGTGTTCTGATATCCAACCTGCTAGATGAATCCTCTCCTTATAAGGAGAAGCTTCAATCTGTTGTACCACTTTCTCTGCGTGATATCCTGTCCCTCCAGTCAGTACCAGATGGAGATCGTCGAAGCGTCCTGCTACTAAGTCAAAAGCCTCTACTAACCTCTCGACATTCTTACGTGGCATGATGCGACCAACATGAAGGAGATAGCGTTTTCCATAGCGTTGATGCATCGCTTGAATCTCTTCATTGGGTACTTCTGTATAACGTAAAGATGGACGTAGTCCTGCATGAATGCGGTGAATTTTTTCTGTAGGTGTTGACCATTGAGAGATGATTTCATCGCGTGTCTGGTCTGAAATAGCGATGACCCGACGTGCTCTTGCAACACTTTCACGCAGCAAATAGGAATGGTAAAGTCTAGGATAGAGCGATGACTGCTCAGGCACTTTAGTAGAGGCAAGATCATGAACGGTTGTAACTATTGGTCCTCGCCAAGCAAGGGGAGCGGCAAAGGCAGGTACATGTAGGAGATCAGGACGTAGACGGCGCAGTATTCCTGGCATTAGTAGTTGATGTTGAATGAGAGTGGCGCGATGAGACTTCCATTTTACAGGATATATATGTATATTTGGTACCGACGCAAAATCTTCATAGTCTTCGGGACGCACTGTTGTCACAATGTAATCATTTATTTGGTCGATTCTTGCTAATCCAGCTAATAATGCATGTGCGGCAAAGAGCATGCCACCTGGTTCTTTCTCTGCATTCGTTACGTCGATTACTATCCGCATAATTTTTCTCCTATATTCGGTCGAAAATGTCGTTCCAAATACAGGCGTTTCTTCCAAACATAGAAAATTTTATATTTACTATTATGAGGCTTTGAAATACCTTTATGTGGAAC
>CAXUIS010000063.1:0-2929 GCA_964250915.1 uncultured Ktedonobacteraceae bacterium
CTATCATGCCCTCGACGAGATATTCGCCGAGCGGAAATTTGCGTGCAGGTATCATCTACATATCCTCAGAAAAATTCAGCGATGAAATCTTCTGTAGGGGTCTAATTCATTACACCCTGCTGGCAACGCACAACGCCGACGAGGTTTGAAACACGTTCATACATTCTCCAATATGGTGCGTTGCCCACAGGGTGTAATGAATTAGACCCCTACCCATTTACCGCTTATAATAGCATCACTGTACTAATAAAAACAAACGAGGTATAAACAAGCGTGCCTACATCCAAATATAAGAGCATTATCGTCGTAGGAGCGGGTATTGGCGGTCTTTCTGCCGCCATTCGCTTAGCAGCACAAGGCCATCGTGTGACCGTGCTAGAGCGGCAGGCGCAGGTCGGTGGAAAACTGAACTCCATCGAAAGAGACGGTTTCAGTTTCGATACCGGTCCATCACTCATCACCATGCCATATGTCCTTGAAGACCTATTTCAATCAGCCAATCGTGATCTCAAAGATTATCTTGACCTCCTTCCACTTGATATAACGTGCCGTTATTTTTATCATGACGGTCTAACATTAAATGCATGGCGCGACCACGGGCGATTAGCCGAGGAGTTCGGGCGTCTCAACCCACACGATGGTGCTGCACTATCGCATTTTCTCGCTTTTGCCCGCAACATCTATCAAGCGGCGGCTGACCCGTTTCTATATCATAGTCTGGGTAGTCCGTTTGATGTGTTGAAGACGTTTGTGCGCTATGTGTTACAGGGACATCCCACTTCAGGGGAGAATATAACAGGGGTAGGAAGCATGACAGGGGCAAGCCCTGTCACTACTATACATGGGTGCGTAGCAAGCCACGCAGTGGCGGAAAGTATGGTAGTGACAGGGCTTGCCCCTGTCATGCCTTCACAACCTGCAATGGTTCCAACACTCATTATACCTCCCTCAACCTTCATGTCGCGTCTAAAAGCTGTGCTTGCTGCACTGTCACCACAGACACTAGACCAGAGCGTACGTAGCTTTTTTGAGGATGAACATCTACGTCAATTGTTTGACCGTTACGCAACCTATAACGGGTCCTCGCCTTATCAAGTGGCATCGGTTTATACTATTATTCCCTATGTCGAGCTTGCTGATGGTGGTTGGTATCCGCGTGGTGGCATCTATGCAGTGGCAAAGGCTTTAGAAAAGCTTGCGTGTGAGCTAGGTGTCACGATTGAGACATGCTGTGATGTGAAACGTATTCTTGTGGAGCAGAACGAGGCACATGGCGTTGTGTTGGCAGATGGGCGTGTGTTACGTAGCGATATCGTGATTGCGAATAGTGACGTGGTGACAACGCATCGGAAACTTTTGTCGCCAGCGATACGCAATAAAAGACGTGTGCGGCACTTGGAACAATTGGAACCGTCCTGTTCGGGCTTTGTGCTCATGCTTGGTCTCGATAAGCAGTATCCACAACTATCGCATCACAACATTTTTTTCTCCGACGACTATCACGCGGAGTTTGATGACCTATTTGAACGCCATATACCTTTGAGCAATCCAACGATTTATGTCTGTGACACCACCCGTAGCGATTCAACACAGGCACCTCCTGGACATGAAAATTTGTTTGTTCTGGTGAATGCTCCCTATCTCACGACAAAGAGCGATTGGCAACGCGAAGCACCAGAATATAGAGATCGTATACTCGATCTGCTAGCAAGTTATAAACAAGTAGATTTGAGCGATATACGAGAGCACATTGTCTGCGAAGCGATGCTGACACCTCAAGACTTCTATGATAAATATGGTGCAAATGCGGGTTCAATATATGGCCTGTCCTCGAACTCTCGTATGGCTCCCTTCACACGTCCAGGCAATAAATCGGAGATACGCAACCTTTACTTTGTAGGAGGAAGCACGCACCCTGGTGGTGGTGTGCCTTTGGTAATGCTGTCGGGCAAGATCGTTGCAGAGTTAATAAAATAAGGGACATGAAAAGGGTCTATTTAAAAAACACACGGTGTTTTTTAAATAGACCCTTTTCATGTCCCTTATTTCTCAACCTTCATCGCTTTGAGCAGAAATTCTCCCTCTTCTGGCGTATATGGCATAGCGAAAGGTCTTTGGGTTGTTGGCATCCCCTCAACGTCTTGGTACATGCTATTTAATCCTTGCTGAATACCCGCATCGCCATGCGTGAACTCACCGACAAGGGCCTTCCATTGTGTGACGAGTGCCTGTGCTTCTGGACTATCTGGGTTTTGTCCAGTTGAGACGAGACGCTTTAACTCTGCGAAGAGGATATCCCATTTTCGGCTAACAACACGCTGATCTTCTTCACTCCAATTCTTGCCCCATGCGGCTATCTGCTGCCGTTGCTCTTCGGTGTAATGTTTCTTGCTCAAGTTTTCCATCTGTTGTTTTTGTTCTGGCGTGAAGTACTTGTCTTGCCATTCGTTGTTCTGTGTCATTTGAGTCACCTGGATCACGTGTACAATAGATTCCCAATTAAGCTTGTTCGCCTGAAGCAACTCTTCCGTCTCAGTAAGTGCCTGAATAACGGTGTCGAGTTGCGTTCTACGCTCTTGCATCATAGCTTTTTGCTGGGCCAACGTCTCTTGTAAGAGCATTGGTTCCGTATGTAAAAAGTGCTGGATTTCTTGTAGTGAGAAGCCAAGAAATTTCAAGGCCAAGATTTGCTGAAGACGGAGTAAGTCTGTATCAGTATAGAGTCGATAGCCGCTCTCTGTGTAGGCAGAAGGCGACAATAACCCTGCTTTGTCGTAGTAACGCAATGTGCGTACCGATACAGATGCTTTCAGCGCGAACTCGCTTGTATGATAAAAATGCGAATCCAAGGTGTTCCTCCTTTCTAGTCAAGAGTATAAAGGATGACGTAACGTCATGCTCAAGTCTTTTCGGAGGCAATTTTTCAATG
>CAXUIS010000063.1:3029-13673 GCA_964250915.1 uncultured Ktedonobacteraceae bacterium
ATACAAGTAGACGCAACTCGTCACCAGACCTATGCAAAAGGTCTGGTGACTTTTTTTATGTTTTTTGCTATCCAAAAAGGAGTGTAGCATGGATGGAAGTTTTTTTGTACGAGGTCTTCTGATTGGTCTCTCGATTGCGGCAGCTGTTGGCCCTATGAGTATTTTGTGCATTCAACGTACATTGCAAAGAGGTCAACGCTATGGCTTGATCTCTGGCTTAGGAATTGCAACGGCTGATGCTGCTTATGGGTGTATTGCGGCCTTTGGCTTGACGTTGATTTCTAATTTTTTCGTTAGTCAGCAACTTTGGATACGCCTGATCGGAGGACTGTTTCTAATCTATCTTGGTATCAGGACACTATTAAGCAAGCCTGCGGAACGAGCAGCAACCGCGAAGGCAAGTAGTTTCCTAAGTGCCTATATCTCTACCTTATTGCTTACCCTGACAAATCCTACAACTATTCTTTCATTTGTCGCAATTTTCGCTGGTATTGGTGTCGGAGGTGCAAGTAAGAGTTACAGTTCAGCAATTATGGTAGTACTAGGTGTTTTCGTTGGTTCGGTTCTCTGGTGGTGCGTTCTGACAAGCATTGTAAGTTTTTTACGCACAAGGTTTACTAATAGATGGTTACTGTGGATTAATAGAGTATCTGGAGGTATTATTGTTACCTTCGGCGTAATTGCACTCGTGAGTGTGTTCAAGTGATGCGGAAGGAAAGCAAGAATGATATGGCAAAAGCAAATTGGACTGTCTTACTCATCGGAGGTCCATCAGGAGTTGGCAAGTCGAGAGTTGCGCAGCAGATAGGGCTTCGCTTTGGGGTTTCGTGGTTGGAGGTGGATGATTTGCGCTTGGCATTCCAAATATGATGAGCAGTCAGGTGAAAACTGTATTCTTGGTCGAGCCGGACGAGGAAATACTCTTTGCGAATATAGTAGCTCGTGGGCGTGGTATCACCGGGCGTCCAATGTCAGAATTGCGTACAGAGGCACGCGCGAAGTGGCTATACGGACAATGGCTTACTGAGCAAGCAAGCCACTATTCATTGCCTGTACTAGAGCCACGCCAGTGGGACACATTAGCTGAGCGAATAGTTGCATATTTGTGATATCTTAAAAATGCCACATTACGTAGAGAAAGAGAATAATACACTCATGAAAGCTATTGGCCTATACCGTTACCTACCAATTGAGAATCCAGAGAGTCTTGTTGATGTTGATATTGCGAAACCTACTGCGGCGGGTCGTGACCTACTGGTTCATGTCAAGGCCATTTCGGTCAATCCGGTTGATGTGAAGAGGCGAGCACCCAAAGAGCAGGTCGAGACAGATCCGCGCATTCTTGGTTGGGATGTTGCTGGAGTCGTCGAGCAGGTTGGGCCTGACTGTACACTGTTTAAGGTTGGCGACGAGGTGTACTATGCTGGTAGCACCACGCGCCCCGGTGGAGATAGCGAATTTCATCTTGTGGATGAGCGTATTGTTGGCAACAAACCAAAAAGCCTCGACTTTGCGCAAGCGGCAGCACTGCCCTTGACTACACTCACTGCTTGGGAAGCTTTGTTTGAGCATCTTGGTATTTCGCTAAGTACGAGCGAAAACCAACAGAAGCGCATTCTGATTATCGGTGCGGCTGGCGGCGTTGGTTCAATCGCTACCCAACTTGCTAGTTTTGCAGGCTTGACCGTTATTGGCACAGTTTCCCGTCCTGAGACGGTGCAATGGGCAAAGGCACATGGTGCGACTTATACCATTGACCACCATCAAGCATTTGCACCTCAGCTTAAACAATTAGGTTTTGACGATGTAGACTACATTTTTTGCTTGAACAGCACTGACAAGCACTGGGACGACATGGTGGAAGTAATCGCGCCACAAGGCAAAATTGCTTCAATTGTAGGAACAACGAGACCTGTTAATCTCTCCGCATTGCAGGACAAGAGTGTCACCTTCGTGTGGGAGTGGATGTTCACCCGTGCAAGATATCAGACGCCTGATATGATCGAGCAACATAACATTTTGAACCAACTGGCACAGCTTATAGATGAGGGTAAGATAGAAAGCACACTTACCGAAAAGCTTGAACCCATCACAGCCGCAAATTTGCGCGAGGCTCACAAGAAAGTCGAAAGTGGTAAGATGATAGGCAAGATTGTATTGGCGGATTTTCCTGAGTAAGAGCTATGTGTGTGGCATAATTATGTGATATAGCAAAATTAACGAGGCTATGCCATTTGTAGGGGCTTTAATTCATTACGCCCTGTTTGCAATCGACATCAGGGCGAGGGCATAATGAATTAAAGCCCCTACGTTCGACTATCCACATTATTCTGTCAACCTGTACCTGCATTTGGGGAGGCTTTCCATGAGCATTGATAACGCCTTTACGCATTTCCCTACGCTCACCACAAATCGTTTACAACTTCGTCAAGTTCGATCAGCCGATGCGGAAGCACTCTTTGCCATGCGTTCTGATCCGATAGGTGTAGAGTTCATGGGGCAGGAGCCACACCAGTCTCTCGAAGACACACAAAAGTTGATACAACGACTGCAAACCTTTTATAAACAACGCAGTTCTTTGTTCTGGTGCGTTACGCTTAAGGGAGAAGATACCGTCATCGGCACGTGTACACTTTTTTCGTTCAACTTTGACTTTCACTATGCTGAAACTGGCTACAATCTGCATCGTGACTATTGGCGACAGGGTATTACAAGTGAGGCGATGTCGGCAGTACTCACCTATGGCTTTACCGAACTTGGATTGCATCGAATAGAAGCGGATGTTGCGCCCGACAATACCCGTTCTAAAAATCTTCTGCTCAAACTGGGCTTCACATTTGAGGGCAATTTGCGCCAACGCTACTTCTTCCGTGGGCAGTTCGAGGATGAGTATTATTTCGGATTGCTCAAGGACGAATGGTTGAAAGAAACGTAGACAGTTTCCTGTTCCAAGAATACAATATGTTTATGAGAGGTTGACAAAAAAGTTGAATATCGGAAGGCAGTTAAGAAACGGAGACTATAGCTATGCAATTGGAAGACTACTTTAACTTTTTAGCCGAAGACGATATTCGGCTCAAAGGAACGAGGATTGGTATCGAGACTATATTGTACGATTATATTCATAAAGAACTTTCTCCTGAAACCATTGCCAATACCTATCCATCGCTTACATTAGAGCAAGTGTATGCGACAGTTCTCTACTATCTCCATAATAAAGAAACGGTCACAAAGTATCTCGCTGACTGGATTGAGTGGGGTAGAGAGATGCGAAGGATTCAGGCGAACACGCCCTCACCTGTGCGCGATAGGATTCGTCAGATTAAAGCAGAGCGACAGGCAGAAAAGGGCCTAGCATGAGCTTACGGTACCTCATGAACGAAATTTTCTGAAAGTTTGTGCCTACCTACTTCATTACTACTTTTATTTATCCATGCATATACCGAATTAGGATCAAAATAAATTGCCTGCTCATATGCTTGCAACGCTTCTTGATGTTCCTGCATACTTTCTAAGACTCTTCCTTTTCCAATCAAGGCTTTAGAATGAGTTTCATCAAGACGAAGAACTTCTTCAAAGGCTTCAAGAGCGGCGGCGTGAAGACCGAGTTGCCAAAGTACTTCTCCTTTACCATACCAAGCATAAGCATTTTTACTGTCTGCCTGAAGAACTGTGTCGTAAGTTTGAAGAGCGCCTTTGTAGTTTTGCAAGATCAGTAGTGTGTGTCCCTTGCTAATATAAGCTGGTATGTCATTAGGGAAAAGTTGAATAACTCGTTCATATACAGTAAGAGCTTGTGTAAAGTTTTTAGCGTTATAATGAGCTAAACCTTCTTTTAACCATTCCTCTTTCGTTTTTGCCGAAACGCTTACTGAATGTGGTGCATCTGTTTTAAGTATAAACTCTGAAGCTGTAGTGAGAGCTTTAACAAAGGAGGATATATCAGTGTGACGGTCTGCTCTCTCTTTTGCTAGTGCCTTTAACACAGCTTGCTCAATTGACAGAGGCAATTTAGAGTTGTATTTTCTTGGCTCGGTTGGAGTTTCTAACAGGCACTTTACCATTGCTGTTGCTGCATCAGAGACTTCAAAAACCATGCGTCCTGTAAAGAGTTCGTAGGCAACACATCCTAGAGCATATTGGTCGCTCTGTTTAGCAATAGTATTTCTAAACTGTTCTGGTGCCATGTAACTGAAAGTACCCATAGTGGCTGTTTGTCGAGTTGCAGCATTCAAAACGGTGGCTACGCCGAAATCGGCAAGAATTGCTTTGCCTTCTGCATCGAAAAGAATATTTTCTGGTTTGAGGTCCCGATGAATAATGTTCTGTTGATGAGCATAGTGAAGAGCTTGCCCCACTTGTAAAAGAATGTTAATTGACTCTTCCACTGATAGTAGATGTGGAGATTGATGCTGCAAAAGATCACGCAAAGAGCCTTTTGATGCATACTCTGTTACCAAGTATGGACAACCTTCATGTGTGCCAACATCCATTATAATTATCTTTCCTCATGCCACAACCACTCCTTCAACAACGTAGGACAAATTTTTATGCTCTACCACTGCTACAACTATATTATAATTGAGTCCCAAAAACGCTATGTGTAATGTTAAAAACCCATTTCATGCTCTTGAGCAGCACATCCTTTGTATCATCCTCTGCTTGTCCTTCCGTATAGGTTACATATACTCATTCCATTTCTGCAAAGGATATATGTAACATGTCTGACATTGTAAACACAGGCACCGTGCGTCCTTCACACGTATCCGTTGGGATAGCTTATGACGAAGGGCGTAATGGTCGTAAGCGACGTATTGCGTTAGGCAGCGTACTCTGGGTTCTTGCCATTATCGCATTTGTCGCATTAGCTTTTTTCGCGCATGCTCATCGTCAACCAACGCCGTTTGAGCTGACTTTTAGTAAGAGTGTGCAGGCAGTTGGGTTTCCTGCTTGGATTACGGCTACCTTTCGCTTTCTTACGTTTGTGAACGATCCACGACCCGATGAGATCGAAGTGCCGATAGTGCTTGTGCTTTTCTTACTCTTCCGTTGGTTCTGGCAAGCAGCATTTTTAGCACTCTCGGTTGGCATTGGGAATGGCGTTGATGCGCTGATTGGTGATGTTGTTGGGCGTCCTCGCCCTCTACCTAGCATGATTCATGTTGATAGTAAACTCATCTTCAACAGTTTTCCGTCAGGACATAGCTGCCATATGATGGTCTTTTACGGCTTTTTGCTGTATCTGACCTTTACGCAATCCGTGCGCCAGTCGCGCTATCGCTGGCTTGTTATTCCCTTCCAAATTTGGGCTATCATCAACATTGTGTTTGTGGGTTTTGCACGCGTTTGGGAGGGTGAGCACTGGGTAACAGATGTCGTCGGTGGCTACCTGGATGGAGCTATCTGGATGGCTTTGTTTATCTTCCTCTACAACCTGACAATGGAGAGAGTACACGAACGTCGCGCCAAAAAACTTGCGTTGTAGTAACTTGTAGTAGATCATCAACGCTTATATGCACAACTCCTGTACGGGTCTGCTTCAGCACACCCTTTTCAACAATTGACCATGTTGAGGAGATACGGAAATGCCTACTCAATCCGCTAGATGTAATGATGCTAGCAGGGTGTGCTGAAGCAGACCCGTACAGGAGTTGTGTTTTGTTACGTATGTAGAATATGCTTTACGTCCTGACGCTTTGTAGTGGTACCTCTGCGAGAGGCAACACAACTTCGACAACTGTTCCGCGTTCGGCTCCAGGTCTCAAAGAGAGTGTGCCCCCGATACGCTCGATGCGTTCGGTCATGCCACTCAACCCATAGTGACCTGACGGGCTAGTATAAGCTGTTTGTCCATTAGCTTTATGTTGAATGCAATCGTGTGGCAAGCCTACACCATCATCTTCTATGCGCATATGCACCATCCCATCAGATTTGCTCATGTGCAGGAAGACATTGTTCGCATATGCATGTTTCTCGATATTGGCAATGGCCTCTTGCCCCACTTTCCAGAGTGTCTCTTCGACCTGCTCTGGCAATGCTTCGATATCAGGCTGTAGATCATTTGTGACACGAACCCCTGTTCGTCGTGACATTTCGTGCGCGAAACGACTGAGGGCACGAGATACAGGCTCGTGTTCGAGAGTAGGAGATCGTAGGTTCGCAATAGATGCGCGCAGTTCATTCATACTTTGACGCACAATTTGTTGTGTTGCTGCTAATTCAGAATTGCTTCGCTCTGGATCGCGCTCATGCAATCTCTGCGCCACCTCTAGCTTGACTGTGACAAGCACGAGGGCATGTCCAAGCGTGTCATGCATCTCGCGTGCGAGCCGGTTTCGCTCGCGTAACACCGCAAGCTCTTGTTCCTGCACCGCCGTATTAGCCAGTCTTTGATGAGCGTCAGAAAGTTCATTGTGCGCTTGCGTCAACTCGTCTAGCAATCTATTGCGTTTATAACGCTCGGTAATCATATTTTGAATGACTACCGCTGAGGCCGCAGTACCAAAGAAGCTGATACCTATGCCGAGAATACTATTTATTTGGGTCCAATCGAAAGGCCATGTTATAACGCCACCAAAGATACAGAGAGACAAAAAGAGGATTGCGGTCAGAAGGAGTAAGCGACGCCCTGCAAATCGTCCAAGCACTGTACCAAGCACAATATAGAAGTCCCAGACAAAATTGCCATCAATAAGTGTAAGGAGAACTACGGCCCCATAGATGCTCACAAAAATTGCAAGCGAAGAAAACAATGGAGGGGGCCATTGTTCACTCCTTCTCGTTAAACTTGTCTCATATATCACTAGTATCAGGAGTGAGAGGATAAAGATTACGACTCCGCGCCAGTCGCGTAGTAAATAAGGTCTGGCATGAAACACTCTATAATCCGTGAGTATTACCAACGTGATAGTGACTGCAAGCCATCCTATTGTCCATCGGTGTAAATTGTGCGTCTTTTTTTCTGGGAGTTCTGTTGCGTTGCAAGTCGCAGGTGCTTCAATGAGTTTCACAAGCATTTCCTTATTATTCCATGACATAGTACTTCTATCAATGTAGGGACCGATGTATCGCGTCCTGGTCGGCAATTGAGACGCCGAGCGGACGCGATACATCGGTCCCTAATGAACTTTGCAATCGAACACTGCAAAGACGGTAGGGGCAGCAATTTATTGTGCTCAAGAATGGGTCGGGAGGGGTCCGCTTTGGGAGCGTGAGTCGTTGCCGACGCGTTGCCCTGCCACCCCCATCATTGGGCGCAATGAATTGCTGCCCCTACCGAGAAGAATGACCGTGTTTGGTGGTCAATAGTCATCAGACGATCTATCCGCATTCTTTTATTCAGCAGCAGCATCGGTTCCTACATAGGAAAGAATACCATATACATTTTCTCTATGTTAGTGTAGAACGACCTAATCATTGTTAAGGTATTATGACGAAAGTCATAGTGTCTCCATAACTCACGTGTAGTGTGTCTGCAGCGTTACCGTTGCGTATCGCAATGCCTACATAGCCAGAGCTATCGCCGAAAATGAACGGCTGTGTATCTTGTGATTCAGTACTTTCCGAAAAGAAGCGTCTGCGTTCTGAGATACCAACCTTTTGTTCAGTAAAAGTCGTCGTTACATGTGAACTACTGAAAAGATCGGGTACAAGGTGAAGCGGAATATTTGTGACGAGATTCCCGAAGTGGTCTACATGTAGTATACGTGCATCATGAATCTCGTTGCCTTGTCGCGTTGCTAGCCTTAGATCGAGACGTTGTAGTGTTATAGGGTCAACCGATGGACCAAGTTCTGCTAGAGCTACACCGCTTGCGATATGTGCCGCGACAGGCGTAAAAATATCGCGTCCGTGAAATGTAGAACTTATCTGTGGCAAGTGATAGGCGGATTGCGAGAGCGTGACGACGTTATGCACTGGCTGTTCTGCGAGTATATAGCTAAAGAGGCCATTATCAGGTCCTACAAAATACCAATCGCCAGCAGAAACCGCAATAGGTCTGCGGCTACTACCAACTCCAGGATCAACGACACACACAAAAACGGTACCATGTGGGAAATACCGGTAACTTGCTGAAAGTATCCATGCGCCTGATGCAACATTTTGTGGTGCAACGGTATGCGTGATGTCTATAAGTTGTGCATTCGCCGCGATACTGAGCACGACACCTTTTAATACACCCACGTCTCCATCGTCAAGACCAAAATCTGTCATAAACGCAATAACTGGTCGCGGAGTAGCTGTCGAAAAGGGAGAAGATTGACTCATAATACGTTGATACTCCTAGATGCATATTGTTGAACTATCCTTCGGGATGACAAACATGATGATATATAAAACGTGTGAACGTTGCCATATCACCACGTTCCTATTATACGCATAGGCATGCCTCATAAGTCATGGTTCCTATGCGTTTTGCTGATAGGTATGCTATACTCTTGCCATTATGGACATATTGAAGCAACCGAACGGACTTGGTTAAGAAGAGTGGTGCGTCCATGAAATATACAGTAGGATCATTCTCGGCGATAAACGATAGATCGGATAGAAATATGGTGCCCTTTAGAGATGTAGCAACAACTGGAGATGGAGCGGGGAGGATGCAGGCATGAACATTAGCACTGGAGGACCACACATTCTTTTCTTTGAACGCGATCAGCAACTGACCGCGTTATTGACGAGCGAGTTTCAACTCGCTGGGTACGAATGTCATGCAGCCCGCACCGCAGTGGAGGTGTTTGACACTATTGCTCGTTTTCCTGTGCGTGTTCTGCTTGTCAACCTTGCTCAAGCGGCGGCTGGCCGTCGAGAGTTTTGGGTTGCCTTAGATACACAACGTAGGGGCCGTGGAGTTCAAGTCTTTACCTATCTTTGTTCTAACTTAGCAGGTTATGGTCCTCGTGATGCTGATGAGCGTTCACAGGGCCAACTAGCTGATATAGAGATTGATGGCATGCTTGGTTTGATGAACCTTGTTGATGCTGTACGCGAACGTGTGCCAGGGCCAACTGCTACAAGCTCAGCATCTACTCAGACACGCTTACCACGCACCGCACCTCCGACCATCCCTCCTCCTACTATAACTCCATCGTCAACAAACACAAGTGGCACAACCTATCGTACTGGTCCAAGCACTGATACTGCTACCCTCACTGCTTCTGTCGCAACGCAGGCACCTCCGCCTGTACAGCAGTCATACTCTGAGAAAATACGCGCCGTACTCTATCCTACACAACGTTCGACAAGTGGGGCTACTGTCTATACAGATACAACACAATCGCCCCAGGACACAGAGCGACCAGTTGCATATACTTATGAGACTCAACAGAACGTGCTCTCAAATGAGCAACAGATACAAAATAGTCAGAGTGCTCAGATATATGATGCGGACTCACCCACGCAACAGCACTTCGCCTATAGTCAACCAACAGGAGAGCGAGAATCGGGACTCGATCAGTTATCACGGCTGCTACAAGAGCGAAGTGCACCAATCAACAATGAAAGCACGAATAGTTTTAACTATCAAGTAGCAAACGGAATATCTGAAAATCAGTATGCACCCTCTACAACGCAGTCGGCACAATCTACCAACGCTATAGGGACGCAACCGTTACGAGCATCACCAATCGAAGACTTACCACACGAACGTGCAATCCATAGCACCGTTGCAAACGATGGAGTACGTCGAACGGATGGAAATGCACGGACAAGTTATGGTCAGTATAGTGGGAATGCAACACCAAATACTCAGACGGCACAGACAGCACAAACGACTCCGTTGGCGTCTATCTCAACATTGCGTACAGCAACGGCAACGGCGACAGCCCCTGTACCGACTGTCGCAAAGACCACTATGCCGATGCCAGTGGTGATACCACCACAACCAGTTGAGACGCCTGCTGTCCAAGAGCAGCGTCCAACTTCCATCGCACAACCTGTACAGCAACAAGAAGAACATGCTATGCAGCAAGAAGTGCAAGAAATACCTGTAGAGCTTGATGAACACATCAATCGTGAAGTGCAAACAGATGATCTTTCGATAACAGAACAACAGGCCGGAAATAAAGAGGAGGAACGTGATGAGGTGACTACGCCAGCGATGAGAGAAGAGCAAGAACAAGTGCCAACACAAGAGGTGGTAAAGGAACAAGATACCTTTGCTAGCGCAATGTCCCCCAATAATGCAATGCTACTGGATATTGTACAAAGTCTTCCTTTAATGCCATCACCTCCTCCACAACAGCCATCGCAAGCGGTAAGTGGAAGAACAATGCGCTCTCTTGGTAGCGTTTTGCTTGAAGGACATCTTGTTCCACAGAGTCGATTAGAGGTTGCGCAGAACATTCAGCGTATGTTACGTGGTGTGGATTTGAATTATCAGCTTGGTGAAATTTTGCTTATGTTTAAACTTTTGACGCCTGACCAGTTACTTGCGGCAAGTCTGGTCAGTTATGGGATGATCTCGACGCAGCAGATTAGTGCTCTTGGTCGCATTCGACAGGAGTTACATGCAGTTGGCTTAGAGTACGATCTGGAGAGTCTACTTATTTTGTTCAGAATGATCACACCGGAACAGCTACGCGAGGTGCGAACAAGCTGGCAAGGATAACTAGAGAGTATCAGAAAAGCGCGTCCCGCATGCGG
>CAXUIS010000063.1:13683-20376 GCA_964250915.1 uncultured Ktedonobacteraceae bacterium
AAACTATAAAACAACCACCCCCCCACCCCCCCCCCCCCCCCCCCCCCCCCCCCCCCGCTTTTCTGATACTCTTTTTCAAAAAAATGTTCCAAATGGAATTGTTTCACGCACAGAAGTATGGTATAATGGAAACATACCCTTTATCGTGAACGATTACCAGCAGTGTTTAGAGGTGTGACGACGACTCGTAGAGCTGTTTTCTCATCCCTCGTCTCTCACTTGACTAGAAATAAGAAAGGGCAGATTGGAACATTGCAGGAGCATCACTAGGATGCATCGCTCAACAATATCCCCTCGTTTCCTGTCGTATGACAGAACGAAGGTTATAACGCATTTTAATCAACAAATCCTCTGTTATGTAGGAACGGGCTGGTTCTCTCTCGCGTGTCGTCGAGCTAGAAACTGGCCTTTTTGGTCTCATAGCGTCTTCTTATTCGAGCAAATGCGCAGGAGTATTGCAGGTGCTGCCTATATCATCTGTTCTCTACTCTCCTCGTATGCTCCTGGCTCGAATGTGTAGTGCATTTTCCCAATTGTTAGACGTAGACGAGTTATAGTGAGTAGTGTCGGTAGTGAAGCACAGCACGTAGCATCCCTGATACATGAAACTCACACTATGCAGTCTTCTATACAACGAAGAGAGGGTGACAAACATTTATGGATTTGGTAAAGCGGTTAGAAGAATATCGAGATCGTGAGCGGGAACTTCAGTGGGAGGGGACATTCGCGCAGTACTTTGAGATTGCTAGCAAAGATCCAAAGGTGGGCCGACTTTCTCATGAGCGCATCTACGACATGATTATGGATGCAGGTGTAGATACGACGCGCACTGGTGAGACACATTACAAATTCTTTGGGCAGGAAATCTTCGGCATCGAAAAGCCCCTTCAGCAGATTGTTGACTACTTCCACTCTGCAGCACAACGTTTAGAAGTGCGTAAGCGCGTACTCTTACTCATGGGACCCGTTGGCGGTGGTAAATCTACCGCCGTTGCGCTTATGAAGCGCGGTCTTGAGGCGTACACTCGAACTCCTGAAGGAGCGGTTTACGCTATTAGAGACTGCCCCATGCATGAAGAACCACTCCATCTGATTCCTAACGACCTGCGTGCAGATGTCGAAAAAGAGTTTGACATCTACATTGAAGGCGACCTGTGTCCGCACTGCCGCTATATGGTTGATAATCAGTTTCGTGGACGTATTGAAGAAGTGCCTATCAAGCGCATCACGTTTAGTGAAAAATATCGTGTGGGCGTCGGCACATTCACGCCGTCAGACCCAAAAAGCCAGGACATCAGTGAGTTAGTCGGAGGTATCGACCTTTCCACCATTGGCGAAGTTGGCGTTGAAAGCGATCCACGAGCGTATCGCTTTGATGGTGAGCTAAACATCGCTAATCGCGGCTTGATGGAATTCGTTGAGATGCTCAAAACTGATGAGAAGTTTCTTTATGTACTGCTTACTCTGAGCCAGGAGCAGAACATTAAAACAGGTCGCTTCAGTATGATTTACGCTGACGAAGTGGTTGCCAGTCACACGAACGAGCATGAGTATCAATCCTTCGTAGGCAATAAGAAATCGGAAGCCTTGCAGGACCGCATTATTCTTGTGAAGGTACCATATAATCTGCGTGTCTCTGATGAGGTGAAGATTTACGAAAAACTGCTCAAACAGAGTTCGTTACAAAATGTACATATCGCGCCATATACACTACGTATTGCCAGCATCTTTGCTATCCTCACGCGCCTTGAGCCTTCTAAGAAGGCGGGTATGAGCTTGATGAAGAAACTCCGTCTCTACGATGGTGAAGACATGGAGGACTTCAAGCAGAAGGACGTGCGTGAATTGCAGGAAGAGGCAGTACGCGAGGGTATGGATGGTATCTCGCCACGTTATGTTATCAACCGTCTCTCGAATGCGCTCATCAAACAAGGCGTGACCTTTATCACACCTATTGATGCACTACGTGCATTGCGTGATGGACTTGACCAGCATACCAGCATCACGCGTGAAGAGCGCGAACGCTACCTGAACTTCATCAGCGAAGCGCGTAAAGAATATGACCTGATTGCACAAAAAGAGGTGCAACGTGCCTTTGTCTACTCCTACGAAGAGTCGGCACGCACTCTGCTGAACAACTACCTGGATAACATTGAGTCATATAGCAACAAGACGAAAATGCGTGACCCCATCACCGATGAGGAAATGGATGCAGACGAGCATCTGATGCGCTCAATTGAAGAGCAAATTGGTGTCTCAGAGAACTCCAAACGCTCCTTCCGCGAGGAAATTCTGATTCGTATCTCATCGCTTGCCCGTAAAGGCTTGACCTTTGATTATACGAGTCATGAGCGACTCAAGGAAGCTATTGAGAAAAAGCTGTTCGCCGACCTGCGCGATGTCGTCAAAATCACGACCTCGACACGCACACCTGATAAAGATCAGTTGCGCAAGATCAACGAGGTGATCAATCGTCTGGTTGCCGAGCATGGCTATACGCCTGAGAGCGCGAACGAACTCCTGCGCTACACGGGCAGTCTCTTGAACCGTTAACAGCCTGTAGGGACCGATTTATCGCGTCCGAGGGGTGGGGAGGGGTTCTCGTTGCCACACAATGCACGTGTGAACGTTTGCCCCGCCACCCTACCCATTGGACACGATAAATCGGTCCCTACACCTAAAGGAAGTTTTCATAAAAGGAGTATGGCTATGTCCATCTCACAACATGATTGGTCGTTACATCGTAAGGGGCAAATTGACCAGGAACGCCACAAAGAGAAGATCCGCGATGCAGTAAAGAAAAATCTTGGAGAAATCGTCAGCGAAGAAAACATCATTCTTTCCGACGGTCAAAAGACGGTGCGTGTTCCCATCCGCTCACTTGATGAGTATCGTTTTCGCTATGATTCTGGCAAGCAGGAGCATGGTGGGCAAGGCAACGGCAAAAGCAAGGTCGGTGATGTCGTCGCGCAGGACCCACGACCCGGTAAGGGTAAGCGTGGTGAAGCTGGCAAAGAAGCGGGACAAGACTACTACGAAGCCGATATCTCGATGGAAGAATTGGCAACCTTGATTTTTGAGGATCTCGGTTTACCCAACCTGGAACAGAAACGCCAGCAAGAGATGGAAACCGAAGCTGTGCGCTTCACTGATGTGCGTAAAAAAGGTCCAATGGCAAACCTTGACAAAAAACGCACAATCATGGAGAACATGAAACGTAACGCGGCAAAAGGTGAAGCCAAATTTCAAGATATCAAGTCCGAAGACTTGCGCTTCAAAGTGTGGGAACCCACCATCAAGTATTCGTCCAACGCTGTCGTGCTAGCCATGATGGACGTTTCGGGTAGTATGGGTGAGTTTGAGAAGTATATTGCGCGCAGTTTCTACTTCTGGATGGTACGTTTCCTACGCACGAAGTACAACAATGTGCAGATTGTCTTCATCAGCCACCACACTGAGGCGAAAGAGGTCACCGAAGAAGAATTTTTCCACAAAGGCGAGAGTGGTGGTACTCAGGTATCGTCGGCCTATGAACTCGCGCTACAAATCATTCAAGAGCGCTACAATCCTGATGACTGGAACATCTATCCGTTCCACTTTTCCGACGGTGACAATCTACCGTGGGACAATGACCGCTGTGTACAGATGGTGACTAAGTTGATGGAGTTATGCAACATCTTCGGCTATGGCGAAATCCGCGAGGGACACTATCGCTCACCCAGCACACTCATGTCTGCCTACAACAAGATAACCGACAAAAAGTTCACGGCTGTCACCATCTCTGACAAAAAAGAAGTCTATCCAGCCCTACGTAAGTTCTTCGCCCAAAAGGACGCCGTTCCCGTGTAATAGGTAGGGACCGATTCATTGCGTCCTCGTAGCAATCGACTGCTGACAAGGACGCGATGAATCGGTCCCTACAAAGGAGATATCCTGTATGACATTGATAGAAGGTAGCGATGATCTTGAACGTCTACGCGATAATATAGATATTGCATGGGAGCAGGCACGCAAATTCGGCTTAGACCCCTTTCCTACGCATTTTGAGATGGTGCCTGCCTCAATTATGTATGAGTTTGCTTCCTATAGTCTTCCTGGTCGCTTTAGCCACTGGACGCATGGTAAAGCGTACCACCGCCAGAAGATGCAGTATGATTTCGGCCTGAGCAAAATCTACGAGATGGTAGTCAACACCAATCCGAGCTATGCCTTCCTGATGGATATGAACGATCTGCTACAAAACACGTTTGTGGTGGCACATGTCTTTGGGCATACTGATTTCTTCAAAAACAACGCCTACTTCCAGCATACATCACGGCGTATGATCGACAAGGTGAGCATTCACGCTGAGCGTATTGTGCAATATGAGTTTGACCACGGCAAACTCGAAGTCGAGCGATTTCTTGATGCCGCGCTCTCCATTCAAGAGCACGTAGACTACAACCTCTTCTTGCGCTCTGATGATGTGAAGCACGAAGAAGAGCCTGCAGAGCGTACAAGTGAATACGACGACATATGGGGCTTGGACAAAAAGGCTAAGAAGTCTGAAGAGGAACGCGACAGATATCCAATGGGTAAAGCACCCAAGTTCCCAGAGAAGCCAGAAAAAGACCTCCTGCTCTTCCTATCGCGTCATGCTCCAAGTCTTGAACCCTGGCAACGTGACCTCATCGAAATTGTGCGTACCGAGTTCCTGTACTTCGTGCCACAAATGCAAACTAAGGTAATGAATGAGGGCTGGGCCTGTATGGTAGGTAACAGTCTTGTACTTACTGAGCAAGGATTATTGCGTTATGACACGTTACATAAGCGACTTGCTCAAGGTGAGGAGATCGCGGTAGGGAGTGGGGAAGGAATACAAGATAAGATCACAGACCGTCATATTCGACGCAACGCCCAAACAATTCGTTTGAAGACAAAGCGAGGTTTGGTCTTAGAGGGTGCGGAAGAACACAAACTTAGTATCGGGTCTGACAAGTGGATTGCATTAAAGGATGTACAGGTTGGGCAACGTATCCCATTAAGTGTTGGCGATAACATCTGGCCTGAGCAACTGGTGCCTGTTACTGCTCCTGCAAAAATTGTGTTGCCGACGGTGGCAGATGTAGCGCAAGCGGCGGGAGTCGGTGTGCATACGGTGTATCGCTCAATGGGTGGAAAAACACCCTTCGCTCAAGATCGTATTGCCGATGCTATTAGAAGTACTGGTTACACCTTTGGTAACGAGGGTAGACCAATGTACAAAAGCCGCTTTCCTCTTACTGCACCTACTCACATTACTGAGGATTTTGCTGAATTTCTTGGCTACCTCATTGGTGATGGCAACATTCACATCACGAAAAGTGCTGTTGGGTATACGAGTGGTGATAAGGTACTAGCTGACCGCTATGCTCAACTTGTGAAAGACTTGTTCTCCATTGAATCAACGCCTTTTTGGGATGATAAAACGGCTAACGGTAAAGGTGGTCGTTGGCGTGTTGTCTTCTATTCAGCAAATGTCCTCGACCTCTTGCAGTCGTTGGGCATAGACTTGAAGGCGAAGGCACCACAGAAACGTATCCCTGATGGTATCTTACGCTCTTCCAAATCGGTTATGAGTGCCTTCTTACGTGCCTACTTCGATTGTGATGGTTGCGCGTCAGAGAAAGAAGGCGTAATTCTATCAACATTCAGCGATGATATCGCGCAAACGTTACAGATTGTGCTCCTGAACTATGGCATTCTCTCGCGTCGCTATGGTCCAAATGTACGCATCAAGAGCAGTTCTGCAAAACTGTTTGCTAAGGAGATTGGCTTTGGCCTTGCGCGAAAGCAAGAGAAGCTACAAACATACTTGGAAAGTCATCGTTGGTTCTTGAAAGAGGACCCAACCGACGAAGTTGTCAGTATCGAGCATGATGTCGCCGATGTGTACGATATCACTGTAGACCGTTCACATCGCTATGTTGCGAATGGTATGCTGCATCATAACAGCATCTGGCACTCGCGTATCATGCGTGAACTGGGCGATCAGGGTGTCATCTCTGACTCTGATACCATCGAGTTTGCACAGTTACATTCTGGTGTGCTTTCGCCATCGAAAACCTCGCTCAACCCCTACTACCTGGGCTACAAGATGTTCGAGGCTATCGAGAAACGTTGGGACAATCCTACGAAGGAAGAGCAAGAGCGGCTTGGACGCAAGCCCGGCATGGGTCGGCAGAAAATCTTTGAGGTGCGTGAACTCGATAACGATGTCTCGTTTTTGCGCAACTACCTCACAGAGGACCTCATCAAAGACCTCGACCTCTACATGTTCAAAAAAGAGGGCGACGAGTGGGTTGTTTCCGAAAAGCAGTGGGAAAGAGTGCGTGATGGCATCGTTGCCAGCATGACGAACTTCGGCTATCCCTATCTCGTGGTTGACAACGGCGACTATCGGGGCAACCGTGAGCTATATATCAAGCATATGTTTGAGGGACAAGAACTTGATGTGAGCTACGCCGAAAAGACGTTGCAGCATGTCTTCACAATGTGGGGGCGCCCTGTACACCTCGAAACGGTCTATGAGGGCAAGCGTATCCTCATGACCTACGACGGCGAGAGAAACACGAAGACTTCGTTAGAGAAATAAAATAACGGAAGCCGATTTTTTAGGGGCCCAAAAGGGGTGCGGTGTTTTTTTTTTTTTATTGGGGGTCTATTTTGAATTTT
>CAXUIS010000063.1:20386-21175 GCA_964250915.1 uncultured Ktedonobacteraceae bacterium
TGATCAACATCGGCTTCCGTTATTTTATTTCTCTTCTGGGCCTTCTATTTGCAATTGCTGTTTCATGGCTTGCAACTGCGCTTCAACATTTTGCTCGGACGATATTTTCTGTAGTTCTCGGTCAAGCCTATCGCCTGAACCAGCACCAAGCAGGCCCTGTTCGCCGAGCGTTCCCTGCTCGATAAGTGTCTCCATTGCATTGGCGCGTGCCTGCATCGTTAGTACCTTATCCTGAGCGCGTTGCATAGCCAAATTCATCTCGGTCATCTCTTCGGAGATACCAGTGGCAACCTCGTTGATTTTGACCTGCGCTTGTGCCGCATTGTATTGCGCCTTGACCATTTCTTTCTGTGTACGGAAGCTTTCGATACGGGCGGAGACAGTGCGTTCCATCTCAATCAACTTATTTTCTTGTCCACGCAACTGCTCGATCTGCTGGCGGTAGTTCGCAATCTGCGTTTGTAACGTCTCTTTCCGTTGCAGTGCCATACGTGCCAAGTCTTCGCGGTTGGCTTGCAGTGCCATTCTCGCTTGTTGCCCTAGCTTGTCGAATTGCTGCTGAATCTGCGCTTCCTGTAGCTCTAACCGCTTCTCATTTGTGACCACATCAGCGATAGAGCGGCGCAACTGCTGTAACTGCTCAAGTTGCTTTGCATACGAGTAGTCCATGACCTGACCGGGGTCCTCTGCCTTATCAAGTGCCGAACTAGCACGGATGCGCAGAAAGGTCGAAAGTCGTGAGAAAAGGCCCATAGCGATGTTTCTCCTGTCTCGTACAAACACACTACC
>CAXUIS010000064.1:0-2259 GCA_964250915.1 uncultured Ktedonobacteraceae bacterium
TATTTGATGCATCTCCACTGACTTAACTTCCACGTTTGAGTCACCCCCAAAAGCGACTCTTCCGCAACTCTCGTGCTCAACAATTACGAGGAGGATAAAACAGGGAAAATCTGTTAGTTAGGAAGCCTGAAGAGCGCATTGTGGAGCACAAAAATGGTTTGCTCTTGTTTACACAAAGACTTATTTCACCTCTTTCATATTGCTGAGCACGGAAGTTGCGGATGATCCATCAAATCGGGGCAAGATCATGTTTGCCAAGTGCAGAGAGATAGCCATAGAACGCAAAGCGGTGAAACCACGTTGCCATTTGTCTAGGAGTAGAGCTCTTTTCGCTCTCTAACCACCAGACAATAGTGCCGATCAGAACATGGGAGAGTTGCATTGCAGGGAGTTCCTGGGGCATGACTGGATCGACCTGGTACCTAAATTCCATCTGTTGTTTCCATCGTCTCTCTTGCTCAAGCATGATTCTGATGGTGTACTCGCGCATCTTGGCTGCAAACCACGAACTGCCGTTTTTTCCCAGCATCGCTCTATAGAGAGGGGCATGGTCAGAGACATGCTCAAAGACCTGGACCTAGGTCTCTGGTGGGTTCTGCGTCTCACTCTGACCAGTGTCTTTGTGGAAAGGCTGCATATTCTCCACCAGTTCGTTGGTGGTTTCCTCAAAGATTTTCGCCACCAGATCGTATTTATCCTGATAATGGCGGTAGAACGTGGCTCGGTTGATCATGGCCCGTTCAGCAATATCGCCCACCGTAAGAGCATCGAACCCTTTCTCGGTAATCAGTTCAATGATCGCTTCCTGTAAGAATTTATATGTGCGCCGAATGCGCAAGTCGGTCTGTACTTCGTGCGACATATTTCCCTCCGTGTTGCATACGTAACAAAAGACAAGAATTGATGCTTGCCCACTGTTCCAATCCAGGCTATACTCTCCATTGTAACAGGCTGATGCCTTTGCGACAATATGTACCTATGAGAGAACGAAAATGAGAAGCGCAGGCAGTGAGAACGGCTCTGTTGAGCAGATACACTGCTCTTGCGCGTGGAGTACAAGATCCGAGAGGTGATTTTTGAAAGACCGTATCAGAGTTGCAGGGGTGGGCAGAAGCCCTTGTGTCAAACGAGGTGCCAATGCCACCTCTCCTGTGAGGGGAGCCGACTGTCAATGAGTACTTTCAGTGTTGCTGACATCCCTAACATGACTGGCAAGACGGTGATCGTGACCGGCGCAAACAGCGGCATCGGGCTGGCAACGGCACATGCGCTGGCAGCGGCTGGCGCACGCGTCGTGTTCGCAGTGCGTAGCCTCGAAAAGGGTAAGGCGGTCGCGTCTGCCACCGCTGGCGTGACCGAGGTCCGCGAGCTTGACCTCGCTAGCCTAGACTCCGTGCGAGCGTTCGCCGCCAACTGGGATGGCGAGATTGACGTGCTGATCAACAACGCGGGTGTGTCTCCGCCGGAGCTTTCCCGCACCGTCGATGGGTTCGAGATGCAGTTCGGCACCAACCATCTCGGCCACTTCGCCTTGACGAACCTGCTCCTCGAGCACATCACCGGTCGGGTCGTGACCGTCGCCTCGCAAGCCGAGCGGCTCGGTCACATCGACTTTGACGACCTCAACTGGGAGCGCAAGCCCTACCGGTCGTCTGCCGCCTATGGGCAATCAAAACTGGCGAACCTGCTGTTCACGGCGGAGCTGCAGCATCGGCTGAGTGCTGCAGGGTCGAGCGTCTTGGCAACTGCGGCGCATCCGGGCTTCGTCGCAACGAACATCTACAACCCCGCTGGTCACCGCCCGTCCTCTCTTACTACGGTCGCGATTCGGTTTCTGGCTCAGGACCCCGACAGCGGCGCGCTGCCTACCCTGTACGCCGCGGTCGCCGACATCCCCGGCAACAGCTTCGCCGGTCCCCGCCATTTCGCGCACATGCGCGGTGCTCCCGAGCTCATTGGACGCTCTGCCACCGCGCGGGACGCTGATCTGGCGCGCCGCCTCTGGGCTGTCTCCGAGCAACTCACCGGAATCCTCTGCCCACTCCAGCCTGTCCCGTAGCGGAGCCAATCCTGCTCGCCGTCGGCTAGGTCAAGCTGCACACTAGCTGGACTCCCTCTTTGAGTCCGAGAGAGCTATGGAAGCTGGCATGAAGGACAGAGTAGCGGTTACAGGACGCAATATGGGCCTTTGAGTAGGAATGGACCGGATTAAAACGTGATAGGTGGTTTGAGCGCGGGTTGATAGAAAAGGCCGGTGTT